>NZ_JBFAOU010000017.1:0-78081 GCF_040675365.1 Catellatospora sp. NPDC049609
CCCCGACGTCGCCTTCGTCGAGCCCGAGGCCGGTCCCGCCGCCCCCGACACGTACGCGGTGAGACAAATACGCACCGGTGCGTATTTGTGTGCAGAGCAAAGCGGCTCCGGCGGGTGCCCCGTGACCGAGGCGGGCGGCTCAGGCCGCGGTTCCGACGGCCGGGGCCGGCGCGGGCTGGTCGGCGGCCAGGGCGAGGACGTGGCGGCGCACGATCAGCAGCGGGATGACGCCGACGAGGCCGAACGAGCAGTCGATCGGGATCCACCACCAGGGCAGGTCGCGGATCGGCGCCATGATCAGCGCCAGCGGGATCACGGCGGCGCAGCACAGCATGGCCCAGTGGATCACCCAGAGGTTGCGCACCGGGTCGCGGTACGGCCCGTAGAAGGCCATCGCGATGACCAGGTGGGCGAAGGCCAGCCAGTCCGTGCCGTACAGCAGGAACGGGAAGTCCCGGTCCGCGGTCTGCAGGCCGGCGTGCACGGTGCCGATGAAGTCCGTCAGCGCGTCCGGCGCGGGCACCCAGCCCTCGCGGAGCAGGCCGTCCAGCCATCGGACCTCGGTGACCAGGGGAAAAGCCGTCGCGCCACTGAGCACGAGGCCGATGATGAACAGGACGAGCCAGATCCGGATACGCCGCAAGCGCGCGTGAGGGGTCACGCTGCGGGATGGTAGTGCCACCCTCGGGTGCCCTGCGACGTGCTCTTCACCGGATCCCCACAACGCACGGTAGGGTCAGCCGCGTGAGTGAAAGCAGCCATCGTAAGACTCGTGTCGCCGTCGTCTTCGGCGGTCGCAGCACCGAGCACGCCATCTCCTGCGTCAGCGCGGGCAGCATCCTCGGCGCGCTCGACCCGGCCGAGTTCGAGGTCGTCCCGGTCGGCATCACCCGCGAGGGCCGCTGGGTGCTCACCTCGGGCGACCCTGCGCAGCTCGCCATCTCGGGCACCAGCCTGCCCGAGATCACCGCCGCCTCCGGGCAGGCCGTCGTGCTGCCCGCCGATCCCACCAACCGCGAGCTGGTCGTGCTGGAGCCCGCCGAGGGCGCGGCGGCGCTGGCCGGCGTGGACGTGGTGTTCCCGGCGCTGCACGGGGCGTACGGCGAGGACGGCACCATCCAGGGGCTGCTGGAGATGGCGGGCGTGCCGTACGTCGGCGCCAACGTCTTCGCCTCCGCCGCCGCGATGGACAAGGAGTTCACCAAGAAGCTCGCCATGGCCGAGGGCATCCCGGTCGGGCCGTACGTCGTGCTGCGGGCCGGGCAGGAGCTCACCGAGGCCGACAAGGAGCGGCTGGGCCTGCCGGTCTTCGTGAAGCCGTCGCGCGCCGGCTCCTCGTTCGGCATCACCAAGGTCAGCAGCTGGGACCAGCTCGACGCGGCGCTGGCCACGGCTCGCGCGATCGACCCGAAGGTGCTGGTGGAGCAGGGCATCGTCGGCCGCGAGGTCGAGTGCGGCGTGCTGGAGAGCGAGGTCGGCGGCAGCCCCGAGGCGTCCGTGCTGGCCGAGATCCGGGTGGTCGCCGGCGGGCACGAGTTCTACGACTTCGAGGCGAAGTACCTCGGCGAGGACTGCCAGTACGACCTGCCCGCGAACCTGCCCGAGCACGTCGCGGCGCAGGTGCGGGAGCTGGCCGTGCGCACGTTCACCGCGCTGGACTGCGCGGGCCTGGCCCGGGTCGACTTCTTCGTCACCGACGACCTGCAGGTCTACCTCAACGAGATCAACACGATGCCGGGCTTCACCTCGACCAGCATGTTCCCGCGCATGTGGGCGGCGAGCGGCCTGGACTACGCCAAGCTCGTCTCCCGCCTGGTCCGCACGGCCCAGCGCCGCGGCACCGGCCTGCACTAGCTGATGGTCGAAGCTCCGTCCCGCCGCACTCACCGCGGGGACGGAGCTTCCATCATGAAAGGCGCAGGTCAGGAGCGGGTGCCGCAGCCCGACGGGATCTGTTTGGCGGAGGGCACGGTGGCGATCAGCGTCTTCGAGAAGGCGATGACCCACTGGCCCGGCGTCTCGTACGAGGCGGGCACGGTGACGCGGACCGGCACCTCGCGGTCCACCGTGGTCCAGGCCTGGCCGGCCTGATGCCAGCACACGCCGTCCAGCGTCCACACCTTCTCGTCGGCGGCGAGGTTTCGCGCCGGTCCGCCGCAGGCTACGGTCAGCGCCGGATCGCCGTACGCGGCGTTCTGCTCGTGGCCCGCCACGACGGCGCGGCGGGGCATGTCCTGCACCTGGTCGGGCAGCTGGGAGAGCAGCGCCCGGCATACCGTGGTCTGGCGCGCGTCCAGCGCGGGCGCGGGCACCGCCACCGGGGCGGTGGGCATCACCCGGGGCGCCGCGGCGCTCGGGCTCGGGGTGGCGGCGGGCGCGGGCCGCATGACCTGGAAGAAGCCGAACCCGGCGACCAGCGCCAGGGGCACCGCGATCAGTGTCGCGATCGTCTTGGCGGAGCGGTCGCCCGACCGTGCCGTCTCGTCGTTACTCATAGGTGGATGATCGGGCACGTGAGCGTACGGGTGATGTTGGGGATCAGCTGAATCTGTGAGAGCACGAGTTTGCCGAGCTCATCGACGGTGTTCGCCTCGACCATGGCGATGACGTCGTACGGGCCGGTCACCGCGTCCACCCGGGTGACACCCTGGATCTCGCCGATGGCCGCGGAGACGTCGACGGACCGCCCCACCGACGTCTGAATCAGGATGTAAGCGTGAACCACGGACGACTCCTTCACACGTGCCGCCAGTGAAAGTACCTCACTGAGGGTGCATGGGCTGCGGCAGGAGGCGCAAGGGCGAGGAAGGGAACAGTATGCGAGAACCTGGCGAGGGGACAGTATGAGCGTCGCGCGGACCGGAGAGTTCGGGCTGATCGAGCGGGTGGTGGCGCGGCTGGGCACCGGCCCGGCCACCATCGTCGGACCCGGTGACGACGCGGCCCTGGTGACCGCCTCCGACGGGCGGGTCGTCGCCTCCACCGACGTGCTCGTCGAGGGCCGGCACTTCCGGCGCGACTGGGCCGAGGCCGAGGACATCGGCCGGCGGGCCGCCGCGGCGAACCTGGCCGACATCGCCGCCATGGGCGCCACCGCGACGGCGCTGCTGGTCGGCCTGTGCATGCCGCCCGACCTCGACGCGGCCTGGGCCGAGCAGCTCGCCGACGGCCTGGCCACCGAGGCCGCCCTGGTCGGGGCGAGCGTCGTCGGCGGGGACATGACCGCCAGTCCCACCCTCACCATCGCCGTGACCGCCCTGGGCGACCTGCACGGGCTGCCGCCGGTGCTGCGCTCGGGCGCGCGGGCGGGCGACGTCGTCGCGCTGGCCGGGCGGGTCGGGTACGCCGCGGCCGGGTACACCGTGCTGTCGCGCGGGTTCCGCACGCCGAAGCTGCTGGTCGAGGCGTACCGGCGGCCGGTGGTGCCGTACGCGCTGGGTCCGGCGGCGGGCCGGGCCGGGGCCACCGCGATGATCGACGTGTCGGACGGGCTCATCGCCGACCTCGGGCACATCGCCGCCGCGAGCAAGGTCGGCATCAACCTGAACCGCAGCACGTTCAAGGTGCCGGAGCAGATGCGCGACGCGGCGCTGGCGCTGGGCGTCGACCCGTACCAGTGGCTGCTGGCCGGGGGCGACGACCACGCGCTGGCCGCCACCTTCCCGGCGGGCGCGCCGCTGCCCGAGGGCTGGCAGGTCATCGGCGAGGTCACCGAGGGCAGCACGGTCACCGTGGACAGCCGCCCCTGGTACGGCCCCAAGGGGTGGGACCACTTCCGGGCATAGCGGGCGTGATCAGTATCCTCGGCGCCGTGACCCAGATTGAGATCAAGCCGACGCGGTACGGCGCGCCGGTGGCCCGCAAGCTGATCGCCGAGCTCATGGCTGACCTGGCCGAACGCTACGGCGACGCCGACGCCACGCCCATCGAGGCTGTCGAGTTCGACCCGCCGGACGGGGGCTTCTTCGTGGCGTGGCTGGACGGCGCGCCGGTCGGCTGCGGCGGCTGGCGCAGCTGGGGCGGCTCGGAGGAGATCGCCGAGATCAAGCGCGTCTACACCGCCGGGGGAGTGCGGGGCAAGGGCGTCGGCAAGGCCATCATGGCGGCGCTGGAGGCCGACGCGCGGGCGCACGGCCGGGTGCGGGCGATCCTGGAGACCGGCACCGCCCAGCCCGAGGCCATGGCGCTCTACCACGCCATCGGCTACCAGCTGATCGAGAACTTCGGCCACTACCGCGACGAGCCCGGCTGCCGCTCCTTCGGCCGCACCCTCTGATCCGCGCTCTGCTCGCACGGGCCGTCACCGCCCCGGTCGCCGGCGCCCGCGGGCGCTGCTTTTGCATAGACGTTGGCCTATGTGGATGAAGGTTCGTAGATCACGTTCATCCACATAGGCCAACGTCTGTGACGGGACGGGCCCGCGCGGCGGCGTCCGCGGCGGAGGGCGGGAGGTGCCGGGTGGGCGATGCCGGGTGTGCCGTGCCGGTGGGCGCACGGCGAAGAGGCCGCCGAGCGGGTGCTCAGCGGCCTCTTCGTGAGTCTGCGTCAGGCGCGGACGACCTTGCCGGCCTTCAGGCAGGAGGTGCAGGCCTGGACCTTCTTGGAGTTGCCGCCACCAGCGGGGGTGCGCACCGTCTGGATGTTCGGGTTCCAGCGGCGGTTGGTCTTCTTCTTCGACCACGGCACGTTGTGACCGAAGCCCGGTCCCTTGCCACAGACGTCGCACACGCTAGCCACGGAATTCTCCTGAGTTCGTCTTGATCAACAACCCGACCAAGCGTCACTGTGCCGGGAACTTTGCCAGGGTACCTGACGCGCAGGGCACGTGCCCAATCGGGGCGGAGCCACACGGCACCGACCGCGCACGATGTGGCTGCCATGACTGTACCGCCCGCCACGCCGTGCGTGAGAAGCGGGTGCGGCACCGATAGGCTGGCCCCCGTGCTGGAGGTCCTGGACATCGCGGCGGTACGGCGCTGGAGTGGGCTGGCGGTCGCCGGCGTGGGTCGCCACGAGCAGGCGTTGAACCAGCTGAACGTGTATCCCGTGCCCGACGGCGACACCGGCACCAACCTGCTGCTGACGCTGACCGCGGCCGAGCAGGCGCTGGCCGGTCCGCTGGTCGAGCCGCAGTCGGCCGGCGGCGTGCTGCGCGCCATGGCCCGCGGCGCGCTGATGGGGGCGCGTGGCAACTCCGGCGTGATCTCGGCGCAGTGGCTGTCCGGCCTGGCCGACAGCGTCGACGCCGACGGTCTCGTGCCCGCCCTGGACGCGGCCGCGAAGTCGGCGTACGCCGCCGTGGCGCGCCCGGTGGAGGGCACCATCCTGACCGTGGCCCGCGCGGCGGCCGAGGCGGCGCATCGCGGCTCCGGCGACGCCGAGGCGGTCCGCGCCGCGGTGCAGGGCGCCCGGGAGGCGCTGGCCCGTACGCCGGAGCAGTTGCCGGTGCTGGCGGCGGCCGGGGTGGTCGACGCGGGCGGGCAGGGGCTGGTGCTGCTGCTGGAGGCGCTGCTGGAGGCGCTGACCGGCGAGCACGACGAGAGCACGGTGGACCTGCACGCCGCCGGGCGTGGCGGGTATGACGCGCACGGCCACGCGCACGGTGACCATGAGCACGGCGCGGCGCGGGCGGTGTCGACCTATCGCGGGCCCGCGTACGAGGTGCAGTTCATGATCGACACTGGGGCGCCGGAGATCGCGGACCTGCGCGCCGCGCTGGACCGGCTCGGCGACTCCCTGGTCGTCGTGGGCGGCCCGGCGACCTGGCGGGTGCACGTGCACGTCGACGACGCCGGTGCGGCGCTGGAGGCGGGCCTGGCGGCCGGGCGGCCGTACCAGATCCAGGTGACCCACCTCACCAGCGCCACCGCGGAGGGCGCGCCGCGGCGGCCCGATCCGACCGCCCGCGCGGTGGTGGTCACCGCCGCCGGCGACGGCATCGAGGAGCTGCTGATCGCCGAGGGCGCGGTCGCGATCGGCGGCAACCCGTCCACCGCCGAGGTGCTCGACGCGATACTGGCCACCGGCGCGGGGCGGGTCGCGGTGCTGCCCACCGACACCAACCTGCGGGCCGTCTGCCAGATGGCGGCCGAGGAGGCGTTCGGCGAGGGTGTGAAGGTGCGCGTCATCCCGACCCGCTCGCCGGTGCAGGCGCTGGCCGCGCTGGCGGTGCGCGACCACGCGCGCCGCTTCGAGGACGACGTGATCGCGATGGCGGAGGCGGCGGGCGCCTGCCGCTCGGCCGAGGTCACCACGGCGAGCCGGGAGGCCCTGACGGTGGCCGGGCGCTGCCGCCCCGGTGACGTCATCGCGCTGGTCGAGGGCGAGGTCAACCTCATCGGCGACGACCTGGTGACGGTATGCGCCCAGCTGCTGGACCGGATGCTGGCCAGCGGCGGTGAGCTGGTGACCCTGCTGACCGGTGCGCAGGCGCCGGACGGCCTGGTCGAGGCGCTCACCGCGCACGTCGCGGCGCGCTGGCCGTTCGTCGAGGTGCACGCCTACTCCGGCGGCCAGCCGCACTACCCGCTGCTGGTCGGGGTCGAATGACGGCCGGGCGCCGGGGCCGCCGCGCGGCCGCTGTCGGAGGGCTGCGGCAGGATCAGGCCGCGGGAGGGGCGGGCATGGGCGAGGCGACGAGCGGATCCGGCGGCAGGCACGGCGGGAGGCGGCCGTGACCACCGCCGACGTCGACACCGACCTGTCCAAGCTGGTCGGGGAGAAGACCGCCAAGGCGCTCAAGACGCACCTGGACCTCTACACCGCCGGTGATCTGCTCTACCACGTGCCCCGGCGGTACGACCAGCGCGGCGAGCACACCGACATGCGCACCCTGGAGATCGGCGAGCAGGTGACGGTGCTCGCGCAGGTGCTGCGCACCACCACCCGGCCGATGCGGCAGCGGCGCGGCAACATGCTGGAGGTCGTGGTCGGCGACGGCGAGGGCGGCCAGCTCGTGCTCACCTACTTCCAGCAGGCCTGGCGCGAGCGCGACCTGCGCCCCGGGCGCTGGGGCCTGTTCGCCGGCAAGGTGAGCGACTTCCGGGGCCGCCGCCAGCTCAACAGCCCCGAGTACGTGCTGCTCGACCAGGGGGCCGCCGACGGCGAGGTGGCCGCCGAGGTGGAGGAGTTCGCCGGGGCGCTGATCCCGGTGTATCCGGCCGCGGCCGCCGTGCCCACCTGGGTGATCGCCCGGTGCGTACGGGTGGTGCTGGACACGGTGACCATGCCGCCGGACGCCACACCGTCGCGGACCCGGGCGCAGCGCAAGCTGCTGGACCTGGCCACGGCGCTGCACGAGATCCACCGGCCGTCGTCGCGGGAGATGCTGGCGCTCGCCCGCCGCCGGCTGGCCTGGGACGAGGCGTTCGCGGTGCAGCTGACCCTGGTGCGGCGCAAGCGGGAGGCGGCGGCGTGGCCCGCCAGGCCCAGGCCGCGCCGCGAGGACGGCATGCTCGCCGGGTTCGACGGATCGCTGCCGTTCACGCTCACCGACGGGCAGCTCGCCGTCGGCGAGGAGATCGCCGCCGACCTGTCCGTGGCGCACCCGATGCACCGGCTGCTGCAGGGCGAGGTCGGCGCGGGCAAGACGCTGGTCGCGCTGCGCGCGATGCTGCAGGTCGTGGACGCGGGCGGGCAGGCCGCGCTGCTCGCGCCGACCGAGGTGCTCGCCGCCCAGCACCACCGGGGCATCACGAAGCTGCTCGGCAGGGCCGCCCGCGACGACGCCGACACCCTGTTCGGCGCGGCCGGCGGCGACGAGGTGCCCGGCACGCAGGTCGCCCTGGTCACCGGCTCGCAGGGCGCGGCGGCCCGGCGCAAGGTGCTGGCGAAGGTCGCCGACGGCTCGGCGGGCCTGGTCGTCGGCACGCATGCGCTGCTCTACGAGGGCGTCGACTTCGCCGATCTGGGCCTGGTCGTCGTCGACGAGCAGCACCGCTTCGGCGTGGAGCAGCGCGACGCGCTGCGGGCCAAGGCCGAGCAGCCGCCGCACGTGCTGGTCATGACGGCCACCCCGATCCCGCGTACGGTCGCCATGACCGTCTACGGCGATCTCGAGGTGTCGACCCTGTCCCAGCTGCCGGGCGGGCGCTCGCCGATCGCCTCGCACGTGGTCCCCGTCGCCGAGAAGCCCGCGTTCCTGGACCGGGCCTGGCGCCGGGTGGTGGAGGAGGTCCAGCAGGGCCACCAGGCGTACGTCGTGTGCCCCCGCATCGGCGACAGCGGCGCCGAGGACGACGACACGCCGCCGCCGGACGACGCCGTCGAGGACGAGCGCCGCCCGCCGGTCGCCGTGCTGGAGGTGGCGCCGCTGCTGGCCGAGGGGCCGCTGCGGGGCCTGCGCATCGGCGTACTGCACGGGAGGCTGCCCGCCGACGAGAAGGACGCGGTGATGCGCTCGTTCTCCGCGGGGCAGCTCGACGTGCTCGTCGCGACCACCGTGATCGAGGTCGGCGTGGACGTGCCCAACGCGACCGCGATGGTGATCCTCGACGCCGACCGGTTCGGGGTGTCGCAGCTGCACCAGCTGCGCGGCCGGGTCGGCCGGGGCGCCGCGCCGGGCCTGTGCCTGCTGGTCACCGAGGCGGTCGCGGGCACGCCCGCCCGCGAGCGGCTGGACGCGGTGGCCTCCACCCTGGACGGCTTCCGGCTGGCCGAGCTGGACCTGGAGCAGCGCCGCGAGGGCGACGTGCTGGGCGCGGCGCAGTCGGGGCGGCGCTCGCACCTGCGGCTGCTGTCGCTGCTGCGCGACCGCGACCTGATCGGCGAGGCCCGCGCCGAGGCCGAGTCCCTGCTCGACGCGGACCCGGACCTGTCGGCACACCCGCTGCTCGCCGCCCAGATCGGCCGCCTCGTCGACGCCGACCGCGCCGACTACCTCCAGAAGGGCTGACCGCGGGCGGGGTTGGTCATGATCGCTGATCGGTGTCAGAAAGTCAGGTGGGACTTCACTTTCTGACACCAGCCAACGATCTTGCTGGCCGGCCAGGCCGTCCGTGAGCCGGTTTCGCGCTTTCTGGTACCGTCACCGACCGTGATCCTCCGCTCCCTCGTGCACCCGGTGTACCGCTGGGTCACCCGGCCGGTGGGCACCGTGCGCGCGGTGGCGACGCGCGAGCCGCGGATCGTGCTGACGTTCGACGACGGGCCCGATCCGGTGCACACGCCGCGCGTGCTGGACGCCCTGGACCGGCACGGCGCCGCCGCGACCTTCTTCGTGCTGATGACCCGTGCCCGCCGCTACCCGCACCTGGTCCAGGAGCTGCTGGACCGGGGCCACGAGGTCGCGCTGCACGGCGTCGACCACACCCGGCTGACCCGGCTGACCCCGGCCGAGACGCAGCGGCGCACCGCGGCGGGCAAGGACGAGCTGGAGCAGCTCATCCAGCGCGAGGTGCGCTGGTTCCGGGCGCCGTACGGCGCGATGCTGCCGGGGCACAAGCGGGCGGTCGAGCGCACCGGCCTCATCCCGGTGGGCTGGGGCCCGTTCGTGGGGGACTGGCGCGACCTGCCCGAGGAGCAGCTGGCCGCGGACGGCCTGCGCGACTGCGCGCAGGGCTCGATCATGCTCGTGCACGACGCGGCGGCCGGCCCGGACGACGGCGCACCGGACGACGCGCCGCCCCCGGCGATCGACCGCGGCAAGGTCGCCGAGCTGCTGCTGGCCGGTGCGGCCGCGCGGGGCTGGCAGAGCCGGTCGCTCGGCGAGTTGTCTTCCAGCGGGCGCCTGCGCCGCTGGGGTTGGTTCTACCGCTAGAGGGTGCCGCATGGCCACATCCCCCGTCCCCGCCTTCGTCTTCGCCGAGCACGCCCGCCAGGGCGCGTTCAGCCTGCTCGCGGCCGCGCTGCGGCGGCGCGGTATGCGCACGATCCACGTGACGACGGCCCGCCCGCTGTGGATCAACCGCTTCATCTCGTGGCTGATGTACGACCGGAGCCTGTTCGTCACCGAGGAGCAGCTCGGCCGGATCGGGGAGCTGCTGGGCGGCGAGGACGTGCGCGACGTCCAGCACACCGAGTACGTCCTGGAGCGGCTGGCCGCCGGTGCGGCGACGCTGCCCGGCGAGCTGGGCGCGCAGGTGGCGCACCGGGCGGCGCTGCTGGACAAGTTCGCCCTCGGCGAGCTGTGCGAGCGCCGGGGCATCCGGGTGCCGGAGAAGATCGAGGCGGCCGGGTGCAGCCCGGCGCGGGCGGTCGCGGCGTTCGGCCTGCCGCTGGTGGTCAAGACGAAGGTCGGCGCCTCCGGCCTGGGGGTGCGCATCGCGTCGACCGAGGCGGCGGTGGCGCAGGCGCTGGCCGAGCTGGGGCCGGTCGAGAACGTGTTCTACGAGCGCTTCATCGAGGGCGACTACCTGGACTACTCGGCCGTGGCAGGGCCGGACGGGCCGCTGCAGGAGATCGGCACCCGCACCGTGGCCGCGACGAGCACGGCGCCGCCGTCGTCGATCGAGACGGTGGACGATCCCGGGCTCATGGAGATCGGCCGGCAGACCGTGCGGGAACTGGCGCTGACCGGGTTCATCCACCTGGACACGGTCCGCGACGCGCAGGGCCGGTTCTGGATGATGGACGCCAACCTGCGGGTGTGGGGCTCGATGGCCTCGCTGCGCAGCGCGGGCATCGACTTCACCGAGGGCTACCTGGCCATGCTCGGGCTGTCCGACCGGCCGCCCGGCTGCGAGACCGGCACCGCCGGGGTCACCGTGACCACGTTCACCGGGGTCGTCGACGCGCAGATCAGCCGCAAGCGGGTGTTCGGCACGCTGCTGGCGTTCGGGCGGTACTCCCCGCCGTACATCCGGCGGTTCGGCCTGCGCTACGCGGCGGGCTCGCTGACGTCGTCGATGGCCAGCGTCGCGGCCCACCTGCTGACTGCGCCTATTCCGTGGTGAGGACGCTGGGTGGGGTGATCACCGTCCGGTGTCAGAAAGTGCGGTGAGACTGCGCTTTCTGACACGGAACAGCGATCTTGCCCGGTGGCGGGAGGGCGCCGAGCCGCCGTGCCGGGTCACGCGGGAGGCGCGTCGTCTCGCCGGCCGCCGTGGGCGAGGGGTCAGGCAGGTGGGGTCAGGGCGCGGGTCCAGCGGCGGACCGTGCGGCGGCTGCGGAGGTAGCGCCAGGGACCCGCGATCAGGCCGCGTAGTTCCAGGCGGGACAGCTCGCGGGGGAACTCGCCGGTGGTGACGGCCTCGCGGCGGGCGCCGCCG
The DNA here is from genome assembly GCF_040675365.1 of Catellatospora sp. NPDC049609. Taxonomy (NCBI): domain Bacteria; kingdom Bacillati; phylum Actinomycetota; class Actinomycetes; order Micromonosporales; family Micromonosporaceae; genus Catellatospora; species Catellatospora sp. NPDC049609. The sequence goes on from NZ_JBFAOU010000017.1 coordinate 11,208, forward strand.
AACTTGCGCAGCAGCAGCCCCACCGCGCGCAGCCCGAACGCGGCCAGCCCGAGCACGTGCCGGGGGTCGCCGAAGGCCAGGCCGGTGAGCATCGCGGTGTAGCCGCAGCCGTAACCGAACATCCGGCCGCGCAGCTCGTCGTACTCGCCGACGTGGGTGTGCAGGATGTACACGCGCGGGTCGAAGACCAGGGTGTGCCCGGCGAACAGCAGGCGCACCAGGATGTCCGGGTCCTCCCCGGCCAGCGCTGGCGTGCCGGTGCCGAGCACCGTGTCGAAGCCGCCGATCGCGCGCAGCACGTCGGCCCGGAACGACATGTTGGGCCCGTCGCCGAAGTGGCCGGACTGGTAGAGCGACCTCACGTCCCCGCCCGAGGTGGTGACCAGGAACGTCCCCGGGCGGCGGCGGAAGGCGACCCGCCGGTACACGGGCGCGGCGACCCCGCCCGCGCGCTCGAACCAGAGCTGGGCCGGTGTCTCCAGCTCCCGTGGCAGCAGCGGCCCGGTGACGCAGGCGGCGCCGGGGTCGGCGGCGAAGGCGTACGCGATCGCCGACAGCCAGCCGGGGGCCGCCTCGACGTCGTCGTCGGTCATGGTGACGATGTCGCCGCGGGCGGCGGCGATGCCCCGGTTGCACGCGGCGGACTTGCCGCGCAGCGGCTGCTCCACGACGGTCACCTGCGGGAACGACTCCAGCTGCGCGATCAGGTCGCGGTGCGCGGGGGACGGCCGGTTGTCCACCACCACGACCTCGAAGCGGGGGTGGTCCTGCTTGAGCATCGACTCGACGGTGGCCAGCAGCAGGTCCGGCCGCTCGAACACCGACGGGATCACCACGCTGATCAGCGGCGGGTCCGCGGCGACCGGCCCCGGCGGGGGCAGCACCTCGACACCCGCGGTGACCTCGTCGATCCGCGTACGCAGCTCGTCGGCCTCGATCCCGCAGGGCACGGTGAGCCGGCCCACCGGCACGCCCCGGCGGAACAGCAGCAGCAGCGCGCTGTCGTAGCGGTCCAGCGAGTCGACCGGCGGCAGTGGCGCGGTCAGCTCGACCAGCAGCACGCGGACCGGGCCGGGCGTGGTGTTCATCGGAGCGGGGTCCCATCGGGCCAGGCCGACGCCGTCGGGCGCGGGCGCGGTGTGGTGCGGATGCGGGCCGCCGCCGAGTGGGGCCCGGGCGGCGGGGGCACTACAGTGTCCGCAAGCGTAGGCGAGTCATGGAAAACGGCTCGTGTCGACCGGAAGGGGCAGGCCACATGAGCGATCCGCAGCCGGGAAAAAGGGTGCGGAAGGGGCGGGTCAAGGACCACCTCGTGACGGTGGTCTGCGCGGTCCTGCTCATCGCGGCGGGGGTGTACGTCGTCGTGCGTAACGACGGCACCGAGGCGCAGGGCACGCCGCCCCAGGCCGCGCCGACCGAGCCCGCCGACTCGCCCGCCGCGAGCGCCAGCGCCGCACCCGGCCACATCTCCGGCAAGCCGATGCCGGTCGGTGACCTGCCCGGCTGGAAGCAGACCCTGGCCGACGACTTCACCGGTCCGCTGTCCGACGACTGGGGCACCTACAACGGCCAGCCCACCGGCGATCCGGGTGGCTGGTTCGACCCCACGCACGTGGCCGCCGCCAACGGTGAGCTGGTCATCAAGGGCACGCGCAAGCAGACCCCGAACGGGCGCATCTACGCCACCGGCGGCATGATGGCGCAGCGCTCGCAGGTGTACGGGCGCTTCGAGGTGCGCTTCAAGATGGACAAGGGCCGCGGCATCCAGTTCAACCTGCTGCTGTGGCCGTCGGACGACAGCTGGCCGCCGGAGATCAACTTCGCCGAGGACAACGGCAAGGAGCGCAACGGCTTCGCGACCACGCTGCACTACGGCCCGCCGCACAAGACGGTGTCGCGCTACCTGAAGGTCGACACGTCGAAGTGGCACACCGCGGGCGTCGAGTGGGCGCCCGGCAAGCTGTCCTACCTCATGGACGGCAAGGTGTGGGCCACCGTCGAGGCGTCGTACGTGCCCAAGGTGCCGATGTCGCTGGCGGTCCAGACGCAGGCCTGGCACTGCGGGACGCAGTGGGCGGGCTGCCCCAACTCCTCCACGCCCAAAGAGGTCAACCTGCACGTGGACTGGGTCGTCATCTACGAGAAGGCCTGACCTCACGGCTGCGGCACCGGGGCGTCCGCCTCGGTGGTCGGCGCGGCCGGTCCGGGCACGTACTGGTAGATCTGCGTGTCCTCGTTGCCGTGCCAGAGCCGCCACTGCGCCGACCCCGCCACCAGGCCGCGCAGCTGCTCCAGCTTGCCGGGCGGGTAGTAGCCGAAGTACGCCGCCGCGTTGGCCTGGCTGCGGCTGAACACCAGGTACACCGGCACCGTGTAGACGTCGAAGTAGCTGTTCAGCGCCGCGAGGTCGGAGTCGTCCATCGCCTCGCCGAAGATGACCGCGCCCTCGTACGACACGTCCGGCATGATCGAGTCGGTGGCGCCGACCGCGCCGAGCACGTCGGTGTAGCGGGCGCCGATCCGGTCCGGGAAGTTGACCCCGGCCAGCACCACCGCGCCGCCGGTCGGGATGTTGGCGTACAGGTACTGCGCGGCCCGCACCTCGGCGGTGGTGAACCTGTTCACCATGAGCTGGCCGTGCTCGCCCTGCACGGCGACCACCGCGGCCAGGGCCAGCGCCGGGGCGGCCAGGCCGATGCCGAGCCGCCGGTCCAGCCGCAGCCGCAGCATGCCGACCGCGATCAGGAAGGCGCACCAGGGGCTGGAGAACAGGAACACCCGGAACACGGCCTCGCCGCCGTAGCTGTTGCCGAGCAGGACCGCGAACGGCCCGGCCGCCAGCGCCGCCGGGACGGCGAGCGGCCCGAGGCGCTTGCGGTTGGCCACCACGACGATCGCCGCGGTCAGCCACACGGCCAGCGCGAGCACCTCGACCGCGAGCACGGAGAAGGTGCGCCCGGAGCTGACCATGCCCTGGGTCGGGCCGGTGGGCTGGGCGTTGGCGAACAGGTTGAACCCGTCGAACAGGCCCCAGCTCTCCACCAGCCGGTAGCGCGGGATGACCTGCAGCACCGCGATCACGCCGAAGATGGGCACGATCTGCACCGGCTGCACGAGCCGGAACGCGACCAGCGCGAACGCGCCGACGGCGACGAGGTACGGCGACAGCTGGTGCGACACCACGATCGCCGCGTACACCAGGTAGAGCGTGACCAGCGACAGCTTGCGGGCCCGGCTGGAGGTGTAGGGCACCGGCCCCACGCCGACCTGCACCCACGTCCACAGCCGGGTGAGCAGCCGGTGCTGCTCGCGCGACGGCATCGGGTCGCGGCGCAGCCAGCGCAGCATCACCAGCACCACACCCAGGGACAGGGTGTACGCGAACGCCTGCGGCGCGAGGTAGTCCTGCCCGACCCAGTTGACCGCGCAGAACACGAACGCGGTGAGGTGGGGCACCCGCCGGTCGGTGCTCAGGGTGCGGGCGATGGCGTACACGGGCAGCAGGTTGATCAGCCCGAAGAACAGCGGCGCCCAGGACGCGACATCCAGCGCGGTGGTGCCGGCCGCCGTGGTGAGCTGCGCGACGAGCGCGAAGAAGGCGGGCCACTGCTGGTAGACGTCGTAGGCGTTGTCCAGCGGGCGGCCCACGGCGATCAGGTCGATGACGCCGAGGTGCTTGTAGGTCCAGGAGTACTCGGGCTCGGCGACCAGGATCGGGACGGTCGCATGCATGATCAGCAGGAGCGCGGCCGTGTTGCCGAGCGCGGCCCAGCCGCGCGGGCGCCGCCTGGCCAGCTCGGTGACGAAGCCGAGCACGCAGATCACGATCGCCAGGAAGTACGCCGGGTGCACGGCCGACAGCAGCCCGAAGTCGTCGACGTCGTCGATGCGCGTACCGGCGACGGAGAACGCCCAGACCACGACGGCGGAGAGGATGGTGCCCAGCGCGGCGGCGGTCTCCCAGCGGCGCCGGGAGCGGCGCTGGCGGGCCGACAGGCGGCGCGGGGCCGCGTCCTGGTGCGGCGGCTCGGCGGCGGCCTCCGCGGCCGGCGCGGTGATGCGGGGGATCAGCGACGTCGCGTCCGGACCGGGCCCGGCGACCCGCGGCAGCAGCCCCGTCGCGTCCTGCGGCGCGGCCGGGATCCGGCTGGTGACCCGGGGGATGACGGTGGTCTGGTCGGCCGGGACCGCGGGGCCGCCGATGCGCGGGATGACGCTGGTCTCGTCGGGTGCGGCGGGGCCGCCGATGCGCGGGATGACGCTGGTCTCGTCCGGCGCGGCCGGGCCGCCGATCCGGGGGATGACGCTGGTCTCGTCGGTCGCCGCCGGGCGCGGGGCGGCGGGGCCGCCGATGATCGGCAGCAGCGTGGTCTCGTCGGGCAGCCGCTGGGTGACCTCCGCGCCGACCGCGAGCAGCAGCGCCTCGTCGGCTCCCCGGCGTCCACCGATGACCGGGAACAGCGCGGTCTCGCTGGCGGCGGGGGTGACCGCGCCGGTGCTGCCCGGCCGCTGTCCGGGCAGGACGGGGCCGGGCTCCGGCGGCGGCCCCTGCTGGTCCTTGAGCACCAGCGCCACGGCGCAGGACGCGGCCGACAGCGTGGCCAGGACGATGAGCCCGACCACCGGCTCCCACCAGCGCGCCCAGACCAGCGTGACGGACGTGAGCACGGACAGGGACATGCTGAGCACGAGCACGACGGCCCAGGCCGCCACGGGGTCGCCGAGCCGGACGTGGCACACGCACGCCGCCCCGGGCCCGACGCAGGCGAAGGCGACCAGCGCGAGGAACGCCACGGCGCTCGGCACCGGCGTGAGCGCCAGCGTCACCGCCGCCAGCGCGCTGACCAGCCCGGTCCAGGCGATGGCCCGCTGCACCTCGCCCAGCGACTCCCGGGGGAGTGCGAACCTCAGCGAGCTCACGGCGCCGCGTCTCCCGTCGCCGGCACCGGGGTGAACCCGCCCCGGCCGGCCGGCGGCCGGGCCGGACCGGCGTGCTCGCGATACCACGCGATGACCGGGCGGAGCAGGATGAGCCCCACCACCACCTGCGAGACCAGGTACGCGGTGGCGGCGCCGGTGACGCCCGCGGCGCGCATGGCGGGCACCGCGGCGCCCAGGAACAGCACCGCCGCCAGGGTCTTGGTCAGCAGGCTGACCGAGGAGCGCAGCCGCACCAGCTCGGCGGCGTTGAAGAAGGTGCCGATCGCGGCGAACGGCAGCGCCGCCGCGAGCAGCCGCAGCACGGGCGCGCCGTCGTGGGCGTACGTGCTGCCCGCGATGACGAGCAGCACGGGCCCGGCGAGGAAGAGCACCGCGCCGCCGCCGAGCGTGATCAGGGTGCCGGTGCGGATCATCAGGCGGACGTTGGCGCCGAGGTTGGCCCGGTCGGCGCCCGCCTCGACGACGAACGGCACGACGACGTTCCACAGCAGCCCGAGCAGCGCCGTGGCGATGGTCCAGGGCAGGAAGAAGACCGCGTTGGCCTCGGGGCCGAGCACGGCGGTCACCAGGACCGGCGGGGCGAACATGATGACCGCGTTGACGACGCTGTTGGCGTACTGGCCGCCGATGAGGCGCACGATCTCCCGGCGGGTCGGCACCTCGCCGCGGTCGGTGGCGCGGGCCGGGTCGGCCCGGCCGAGCAGCAGCAGGCTCGGCACGGCCACCGCCACGGCGGTGGGCAGCGCCCAGGCGATCAGGACCGGGTGGTGCACGGTGGTCCCGGCGAGCACCGGCAGCAGCGCGACGCGGGCCACGGCCAGGGCGGCGTTCTTGACCGGCACCCAGCCGGCCCGGCCCAGCGCGACCAGGGCGCCGTCCTGCACCACGGAGATGGCGGTGGTCGCGACGGCGAGCCCGAAGCCGAGCGCCGTGGCCGAGCTGGTGGTCATGAAGCCGTCGCTGAACCCGGCGGCGAGGAAGCCCGCGGTCAGCAGCAGCGACGCGAGCGCGACCAGCGCATACCCGGCGGCGACGAACCGGGCGCGGCCGGCGGCCATGGTGGGCAGGACGCGGGCGTACACGGAGGTGAACGCGAGCTGCCCCAGGGTGGCCAGCAGCAGGATCGCCGAGGACCCGGCGGACGCGCGGCCCACCTCGGCCGGCGCGAACCGCCACGCCGCCTCGGCCCAGAAGAACATGCCGAGCCCGGCCGTGGCCACGGTCGACAGCATCAGCGCGAAGGAGCTGCGGGCCAGGCGGCTCACCCGGGCGCTCCCGCCGCGCGGCGGGCGGTGAGCCGGCCGCCCAGGTAGCCGAAGCCCGCCCCGGCCAGCCCGGCCACGATCAGCGCCGCGCCGCGCCAGCCGGCGGCCTCGCCGCGCAGGCCGCGGCCCAGGTCGCGCAGGAGGGCCCGGGGCAGCACCCGGCTGACGTAGCTGCGCTCGCTGGACAGCCCCGCATCCTGGCCCACCAGGCGGGCGACGCGTGCCTTGGACTGCCCCTCACCCAGGCAGCGGCGCAGGAAGTAGCCGGTGGTGAGCCGGTCGGGGCTGACGCGGTGGCGCACCTCGTACTGCGGCAGGTAGCGGATCCGCAGCGACGGCTTGGCCTGCCGGATGCGGATGCACAGCTCGGTCTCCTCGCACCCGGTCGGGGCGGTGCCGACCCGGCCGACCACCGCCGAGAACCCGCCCGCCAGGTCGAAAACCTCGCGGCGGAACGCCATCCCGGCGCCGATCACGTTGCGCACATCGGCGGGCCGCGTGGGCAGGCCCCGGTAGGTGCAGCCGACGACCCAGTCGAACTCGGGCGGGAACCAGGCCGGGCGGGCGCCGGTGGGCCAGTGCGGCCGGATGGCGCTGCCCGCTCCGGCGACGTCGGGGTCGTCGAAGGCGGCGCGGATCCCGGCCAGCCAGCCGGGCGAGGCGGTGGCGTCGTCGTCGAGGAAGCAGACCAGCTCGCCGCGGCTGCCCGCGACGCCGGTGTTGCGCGCGCCGGACAGGCCGCGGTCGGCCGTGTTGGCCAGCACCCGGACCTGCGGGCCGGTCAGCTCCCGCCGCGCGCGGTCGAGCAGGCCGTCGTGGTGGTCGATGACGACGAGGCATTCGTCGTTCGGGAGCAGCTGCGCGGTCACCGAGGCCACGGCCGCACACAGGTCGTCCCAGCGCCGCTCGGTGTAGGCGCAGACGACGACCGAGGTGGTGGGGTTCACGGCAGGTTCCCGGCGTGTTCGAGGGGTGGTGTGGCGGCGTGCGACGCCCCGCGCCGGCGCGCCAGGGCGAGGCGGCTGCGCAGGTAGGCCAGGGGCCCGGACAGCAATCCCCGTCGTTCCGCCCAGCGCAGGGAGGAAGGATACTGCACCGGCGTGCGGGCGGTGCCGCGCCGCCGGGAGATCCTGGCGAGCGCCGTGACCAGGCGGGCCAGCCCGGCCAGGTGCCGCACGTCGGCGGCGATCAGGGCGGTGAGGGCGGCGGTGTATCCCGTGCCGTAGCCGTACATCTGGCGGCGCAGGTCGGCGAAGTCGGTGCGGTGGTGGTGGAATACCGCGACGGCGGGGTCCATGGTGACCCGGTGCCCGTGGTGCAGCAGGCGGGTCAGGAACTCGACGTCCTCGCCGCCGCCCGCGACGGTGCCCGCGCCCAGCGCCGGGTGGAACGCGCCGCGCTCGGCCAGTACGGCGGCGCGTACGGCCAGGTTGCCGCTGCCGCCGAAGACGCCGCGGAAGACCGGCACCCGCTCGTCCGCCGCCGGATCGTGTGCCCGGTGCGCGCGCACGGTCCAGCGGTCGGCGGTGTCGCGCTGGTAGCTCACGACGCCGAGCTGCTCGCCGATGGTGCTGCCGGAGTTCTCGAACCAGACCTGGGCCGGGGTCTCCAGCTCGGCGGGGAAGACCCAGCCGGTGACGCAGTCGGCCCGCGGGTCGGCGGCGAACCGGGCGGCGATAGCGGTCAGCCAGCTCGGGTCGACGTCGATGTCGTCGTCGGTGAACGCGACGATCTCGCCACGCGCGGCGGCGATGCCGCGGTTGCGGGCGGCCGAGGCGCCGCGGACGGGCTCGGTCACCACCCGCACGCGGGGATGTGCGCTCAGCTCGGCGTGCAGCCGCGCCCGCTCCGGCGCGCCGGTGGGGCGGTTGTCCACGACGACCACCTCGAACGACGGGTAGTCGAGGGCGGCCAGGCGGCCGATGCAGCGGGCGAGCGGCACGGGCCGCTGCATCGCGCTCGGCACGACGACGGAGATGAACGGCGCGGGCTCGGGCGGCCGCAGCGCGGGGCGGGCGGGCCCGCCGTGCCACAGCCCGGACAGCCGCTCGGCGAGCGCGTCGGGGTGCAGGGTCTGCTCGCCCAGCGGCACCAGGCGCCGGCCGACGACCTGGCCGCCGTCGCGGACGATGACGTACGCGGAGCCGTAGCGCCGCCCGTCGGGCCGCTGCGGCGACAGCTCGGGCAACGGCTGTCCGACCTCGACCCGCACCACCCGGACGGGCGCCGGGGCGGGCATCAGCTCTCCTCGGGCGCCAGGGCCGGTGCCGGGTGAGCCTGGCGCGGGCGGGGGATCGCCGGCACGGGCCGCCGCAGCCGGCGGCGGTCGGCGTACTCGGTCAGGATCGTGCGGAGCACGCGCAGGCCGTCACGGGTGGCGTTGAGCTTGCTGACGCCGTGGATCCGGGCGTACTCGACGCTGGGCACCTCGGCGATGCGCATGCCGAGCACGGCCACCCGGACGTTGAGCATCGTCTCGATCTCGAACCCGTCGCCCCACTGGCGGGGGCCGGTCAGGTGCGCCGGGGGCAGCCGCAGCGCCGGCACCCGGTCCCGCCAGATCGCGTTGTATCCGTAGCACAGGTCGGAGTACTTGGTGCCGAAGAGCAGGTTGACCAGGGAGTTGAGCGCGCTGTTGCCCCACCGGCGCAGCCGGGTCAGGTCCAGGCTGGAGCCGCCCGGCGCGAACCGGCTGCCCTTGGCGAAATCGGCGCCATCCTGCAGAACCCGGACGAACTCCTTGATCTCACACGGATCCGTGGAGCCGTCGGCGTCGATCAGGACCACGATGTCGCCGGTGCAGGCCTCGATGCCGCAGACCAGGGCGTTGCCCTTGCCCGTGCGGGTCTGCCGGATCACCTTCGCGTCCGGCCGCAGCTCCAGGGCGACCTCGACGGTGCGGTCCGTGGAGCCGCCGTCCACAATGACCAGTTCGGTGACGGTCTCCGGGATCTGCGCCAGAACGTAGGGAAGGTTCTGCTGCTCGTTGAGAGTGGGAATGATCAGGCTGACAGACGGCTGTTGCGCCCGCATGGCTGCTGACATCGACAATGACCCACTCTTCCAGGCTCGGATCTCACAGGACGGTGACAGAGCAGCGCGACAACGAGGTCCCACCCCGCGGCAGAACATAGCAGTCAACTGTGAAAAGGCTTCAAACGGAAGGTGGCACGACCTGGCAACTTTTCCGGATGGTCGTACCCCCGGCTCTGCCCGACAGGAGCTTGCATCATGCCAATAGCCCCTATAGCTGTCAAAGGCAGCCGAACAGTGACCTACCAAATCGGACTCCGGTGCGGGCGGCACCGGCACGGTGGGTGAGCGGGCGCTGTCGCGCGGTCGTCGGCGGCGGCACCGCCCGATGCCGTAGCGTCGAGATCGTGACGAGGATTGTGGCCGGCCGGTACGGCGGGCGCCGCCTGAACGCCCCGACCGGCCGCGACACCCGGCCCACGTCCGACCGCGTGCGCGAGGCGCTGTTCTCGGCGCTGGAGGCGATGACCGATCTGGCCGGGGCCCGGGTGCTGGACCTGTTCGCGGGCTCGGGGGCGGTGGGGCTGGAGGCGCTGTCGCGCGGCGCGTCGCACACGCTGCTGGTCGAGTCGGACGCCAAGGCCGTCCGCGTGATCCGGGAGAACATCGCCGCGCTCGGCGCCGGGGCGACGGCGCGGGTCGCGGCGGGCCGGGCGGGCACCGTGCTGGCGGCCGGTCCCGCCGACGGCCCCTACGACGTCGTCTTCGTCGATCCGCCGTACGTCCTGCCGGAGGCGGAGCTGACCGCGGTGCTGGCCGGGCTGGCCGGGCACGGCTGGCTCGCCGAGGACGCGGTGCTGGTCGTCGAGCGCTCCAGCCGCTCGCCCGAGCCCACCTGGGTGGAGGGCGTCACTGGCGAACGCGGCCGCCGGTACGGCGAGACCGCGCTTTGGTACGGTCGCGCCGTTGCGCAGAGTGGCGGAGCAGACTTACCGGAAGGGTGAGCAGCTAGTGAGGCGTGCGGTCTGTCCCGGGTCGTTCGATCCGTGCACCCGGGGTCATCTGGACATCATCGATCGGTCTGCCCGGCTCTTCGATGAGGTGATCATCGCCGTGCTGGTCAACCAGAACAAGCAGGGCCTGTTCTCCGTCGAGGAGCGCCTGGAGATCCTGCGCGAGGTCACCAAGAACCTGCCCAACGTGCGGGTCGAGGCCTTCCGGGGGCTGCTGGTCGACTACTGCCGCGACAACGACGCCCAGGTCGTCGTCAAGGGCATCCGCGCGGTCAGCGACTTCGACTACGAGCTGCAGATGGCGCAGATGAACATCGGCCTGTCCGGGGTCGAGACCCTGTTCATGCCGACCAACCCGCTCTACTCCTTCGTGGCGTCCAGCCTCGTCAAGGAGATCGCCAAGTGGGGCGGTGACGTCTCCTCCTTCGTCCCCGAGCTGGTCGAGCGCCGGCTCCTGGAGAAGTTCCGTCCGGCCGACGGGTCCTAGCCGCAGGTCACGGCGGCGACGCGCCGCAGGGGAACCCGGTCTGCCGCAGGGGTGGCCCGGGGACGCATCATGGTGTGGACATGACACTGGACAAGGAGTGACCGTCGGTGGACCCACTCGACCGGATTGACGACATCATCGCGATGGTGGAGGCCGCGCGATCGGTGCCGATGTCGCGCAACTGCATGGTCGACCGCGGTGAGCTGATCGGCGCGCTGGACCAGCTCCGGGCAGAGCTGCCCGGGGAGCTGCGCCGGGCGGCGGCGCTGCTGGAGGAGCGCGACAAGATCCTCGACGCCGGACGGCGCGAGGCCGATCGCATCATGCACGAGGGTGAGCAGGAACACGCCCGCCTGGTGTCTGTGAACGAGATCACCGTCTCCGCGGAGCACGAGGGCGCCCGCATCGTCGGCGAGGCCCGCGCCGAGGCACAGCGCCTGCGCGAGGAGGTCGACGAGTACGTCGACACCGCGCTGGGCAACTTCGAGCAGTTCCTGACGCGTGCGCTCGCCTCCATCGAGCGCGGCCGCGACAAGATGCATGCGCTGCGCGAGATCGGGTCGTTCGTCCCCGGCGACGACGACCGTCCCCTTCCGTTCTGACCCCGCCGGCCGGCCGCACCGTCGCGGCCGGCGGCGGGACCGCGACGCGGTCCGGCCCGTTCGACGAGCCCGGACCGCTTCGGGTAATCTTCTACTTCGGCCTGCGACAACGGCCCGATTCCCGCTGCCTGCTGATGATGAAAGCCCATGCCTGAGCACTCGACCAAGCACCTCGACCCGCGAGCGCCGCTCGTCCTGGACACCCGGGACCTGCCGCGAGGCGCGGGCGCCATGCGTACCCTGCACCGGGTGGTCCCCGCTCCGGTGGAGCTGGGGCTGCAGCTGATCGGGGTGCCCGAGGGCGCCGACCTCACGCTGGACCTGCGGCTGGAGTCGGTGACCGAGGGAGTGCTCGTCTCCGGGACCGTCACCGGTCCCGTCGAGGGCGAGTGCGGTCGCTGCCTCACCGAGATCGGCGAGACCCTCACGGTCAACATCCAGGAGCTGTTCGCGTACGAGGACAGCGCCACGGACGAGACCACTGAGGAGGACGAGGTCGGGCGGCTGCAGGACGACATGATCGACCTGGAGCCGGCGCTGCGGGACGCGGTCGTGCTGGCGCTGCCGGTCAATCCGCTGTGCCGAGAGGACTGCCCAGGCCTGTGCCCCGACTGCGGGGTGCGGTGGGACGAGCTGCCCGAGGGACACTCCCACGAGCAGATCGACCCGCGCTGGGCGAAGTTGAGCAAGCTGACCGGCTCTTCCGGGCCGGACGAGCCGGTGGAGCCGGCGCCCTGATCGGTGCGAGCCGAGACCGGGTCGACGGCTGCGGCCGTACCGAGATAATGGTCGGCGACCAGCCGACTACTACTGAGGAGTAAGACAGTGGCAGTCCCGAAGCGCAAGATGTCGCGCAGCAACACCCGTCACCGCCGGGCGCAGTGGAAGGCGACCGCGGTCGCGACTGTCGCCTGCCCGCAGTGCAAGTCGGCCAAGCTGCCGCACGCCGCCTGCGGTGTGTGCGGCACCTACAACGGCCGCCAGGTTCTCGAGGTCTGAGTTACAGGCCTGCCCCGGTGCGCCGGGAAGCTGCGAAACGTCACGTCGCGGGGGGGGGGGGCCGCGCCCCCCCCGCCCCCGGCTGGTCTACGGCGTCAGCTGTAGACCTCGAACTCGAACAGTGAGTAGCCGTATCCGGTACCGCGGGCCGTGCCGTTGATCCGCACGTACCGGCCGGTGCCCCCGAGCGCCGTGTTGTCGTCGACGCCGCCGTTGCCGCCGGTCACCGAACGCACCGTCGTCCAGGTGACCCCGTCGGCCGAGGTCTGGATCTGGTACGCCGAGCCGTACGCCGCCTCCCAGGTCAGCTTCACCCGGTTGATCGCATACGACTGACCGAGGTCGACCCGGATCCACTGCGGGTCGGCGAACGCGCTGCTCCAGCGGGTGGTCAGCGAGCCGTCCACCGCCGCCGCCGCCGTGAAGGCGCCCTCGACGCTGGACGCGGTGGCGGGCCGGTTCAACGCGAGGTTGTTGGTCGGCGGCGGCGGGCTGCCGGCGCCGTAGACCTCGAACTCGAACAGCGAGTACCCCCACGCGGTGCCGCGGGCCGTGCCGTTGATCCGCACGTACCGGCCGGTGCCGGTGAGCCCGGTGTTGTCGTCGACGCCGCCGTCGCCGCCGGTCACCGAACGCACCGTCGTCCAGGTGACCCCGTCAGGCGAGGTCTGGATCTGGTACGCCGAGCCGTACGCCGCCTCCCAGGTCAGCTTCACCCGGTTGATCGCATACGACTGACCGAGGTCCACCTGGATCCACTGCGGGTCGGCGAACGCGCTGCCCCAGCGGGTGGTCAGCGAGCCGTCCACCGCCGCCGACGCCACATAGGCGCCCTCGGCACTGGACGCCGTCGCCGGACGGTTCAGCGCGAGGTTGCTCCCCGTCGGCGGCTGGGTGCCACCGGCGGTGAAGGTGAAATCGTCGATGTCGAACAGCGAACCCGTGGCGGCACCGGTGAACACCAGGTACAGCTGCTGGGTGCCCGCCGGCACGGTCACCGTGCCCGTCACGTCGACCCAGGTCTCCCAGCCGCCGGTCGGGGCGACCGGCACCGTGGACACGACCGTGCCGGTGGGCGAGCCGACCCGGACGGTCAGCGTGCCGCCGACACCGGCCGAGGCGACCCGCGCCTTGAAACCGGTGACGCCGGTCAGGTGGTACGGCGTGAAGGAGATCCAGTCGCCGTTCTCGATGTAGCCGACGGCGTTGCCGCCGTGCGCGCTGGCCTTGGCGGCGATCTGGACGCCGCTCATCGTGCTGAAGTGCTCGGCCTGCCGGGTCCGCGGCTGCAGCACGTGCTGGGCCTGGACCGCGGTGCCGGTCGGCGGGGTGTACACGGCGGCGAGCACCCCGAAGATGTTCGCGGCCGCGTCATGCTCGCCGTCCACCGTGGTCTGGATCGACCCGGTGCAGCCGTTCTTGCTGGTGATGGGGTGTCCGTGGCTGTCGTGGCCCAGGACGTAGTTGACCACGACCCGGTTGCAGTCGACCGTGCCCGCGTTCGGGTCGGTCACCCGGATCTCGTAGGGCACCAGGTCGCCGAACTGGAACACCGTGCCGTTGCCCGGGACGATGATCTGGATCCCGGCCCGGCCGACGCCGACGACGACGCTCGCCGTCGAGATCCGGCCGCCGGTGTCGCGCACCGTCAGCGTCGCGGTGTACTCGCCGTTGGCCGCATAGGTGAACGTCGGGTTGGCCGCTGTGGAGTCGGTGCTGCCGTTGCTGGTGAAGTCCCAGGCGTAGGTGATCGCGTCGCCGTCCGGGTCGTTGCTGCCGGCCGAGCTGAACTGCACGGTCAGCGGGGCCGACCCGGTGGACGGATTCGCCGCGGCCTGGGCGATCGGCGCCCGGTTGCCGCCGCTGTTGTACTCGATGCGGTACACGGCCGAGTTGGCGTCGCCGCCGAACCAGGTCGTGCCGTAGTCGAGCACGTAGAGCGCGCCGTCCGGCCCGAACTCCAGGTCCATGATCGCGGTCCCGGACCACGGGATCGGGTCGATGGCGCCGGCGGTGCCGTTGGCGTTGACCGTGGCCGCCTTGATCCAGCGGCTGGTGAACTCCCCGAGGAAGACCCTGCCGTGGTAGGAGGCCGGGAACTTCACGTCGGAGACCAGCGCCGGGTTGAAGTTGTAGACCGGGCCGCCCATCGGGCCGCCGCCGCCCAGCTCGGGCCGCCAGGGTCCCGCGCCGCCGTACGGCAGCCACGCGGCCTGCGACGGCGGGAGGGTGGTGATGCCGGTGTTGTTGCGCGAGTTGTTCGTCGGGCCGCCGGCACAGTTGAACAGCCCGGTCGACGGACCGCTGGGGAACGTGTACTCGTGGTACGGGGTGTTGTAGTTCGAGCAGTACGGCCAGCCGAAGTTGCCCGGCTGCGTGATCCGCTCGAACGACACCGTGCCCGCCGGTCCGCGGTTCGGGTCGGCACCGCCGTCAGGGCCGTAGTCACCGAGGTAGACGACCCCGGTGGCCTTGTCCACGCTCATCCGGAACGGGTTGCGGAAGCCCATGGCGTACACCTCGGGTCTGGTGTTGGGCGTGCCCGGCGCGAACATGTTGCCGGCCGGGATGGTGTAGCCGCCGGTCGCTCCCGGCTTGATCCGCAGCACCTTGCCGCGCAGGTCGTTGCTGTTGCTCGCGGTGCGCTGCGCGTCGAACGCCGGGTTGCGGTCGGCCCGCTCGTCGATCGGCGCGGAGCCGCCCGAGTCGAACGGGTTGGTGTCGTCGCCGGTGGACAGGTACAGGTTGCCGGCTGCGTCGAAGTCGATGTCACCGCCGACGTGGCAGCACTGGCCCCGGCTGGTCGGCACGTCGAGGATCGTGACCTGCGACGCCGGGTCGATCGTGTAGTCGTCGCGCACCGTGAATCGGGCCAGCTTGTTGGAGCCGTTGAACGGGGCGAACTGTGCCGCCGTCCCGGTCGCCGGAGCGTCGCCGCCGGGCGTGCTCAGCGGGGGCGCGTAGTAGAGGTACACCCACCGGTTGCTGGCGAAGTTCGGGTCGGCCTTGATGCTCTGCAGACCCTCCTCGTCGTGGGTGTACACCTGCAGCGTCATCGCGATCTTGGTGTTGCCGTTGACGTCGGTGTACCGGACGACGCCGTCGCGGGAGGTGTGCAGCACACCCCGGTTCGGCAGCACGGTCAGGCCCATCGGCTCGCCGGTCTCGGCCACGCCCTTGGCCAGCGTCACCTGGTTGAACGTGCCGACCGGCGGGGGGCCGCCGACCGTGCAGTTCCCGGTGCCCTGGGCCGCGTACCGGATGCCGCCGAGCAGGTGGGTGCGGAAGTGGGTCTCGCTGAAGCTGGCCTGGGTGTGGCCGAGGCCGGTGTACCACGACCGGCCGCCGTCGTAGGCGCGGCACCACGTGATCGGGTGGTCGGCGCCCATGCTGCCACCGGTGTAGGTGGACTCGTCGAGGTTGGCCAGCACGCGCACCGACGCGCGCGGGTTGGTGCGGTAGTTGTACAGCTCGTCGGTCCGGGCCCAGTTCGCCGGGATGCCGGCGTTGGACGGGTGGGCCGTGTCCTCGATGCGCACCGTGACCGGCTGGATCGCCGGGTGGCTGGCGAAGTACGCGCCGACCAGGCCGCCGTACCAGGACCAGTCGTACTCGGTGTCGGAGGCGGCGTGCACGCCGACGTACCCGCCGCCGGCGCGGACGTAGCGCTCGAAAGCGGCCTGCTGGGTGGCGTCGAGCACGTCGCCGGTGGTGGACAGCCACACCACGGCCTTGAACCTGGCCAGGTTGGTGTCGTTGAACTGGGTGGCGTCCTCGGTCGCCTCGACCGCGAAGTTGTTCTGCGTGCCGAGCTGCTGGATCGCGGTGATGCCCACCGGGATCGAGTCATGCCGGAACCCCGCGGTCTTGCTGAAGATCAGCACCGAGAAGTCCGGGGCGGCCTGCGCGGGGGCGGCGTTGAAGCCGGCCCCGGCCAGCACGAGGGTGGCACAGAGCAGCACTCTGCGAAGGAACATGATCGGTTGGCACCTCTCCCGTAGAGAGAACAATGCAGACGTGCGCCGATCACGTCTGGTTGGTGAACTGGCAGCCGCACCGTGGAGCGGTGGGCCTCAGAGTGGGCTGGACTTGGCCGGTGGTTCCGCACGCGCCGGACAAAGTGGAGTCCGACGATCGTCCCTGCTGCCGTGTGGCGGCACCGGGTCCGATGCCGCGCCGGCATCGGACACTCCACGTCTGGCCGAAGTCGACCGATGCCATGAACCGGAAGCCGCGAGCAGACAGCGTGTCGTCAGCGGCCTCACGTGAGCCACGACCGAAAGGGCGTACGTGCCCTCACCTCCTTCCCGCCCCGTTCCTATTGGGAGAGCGCTCTCCCATCGAAGTGCAGACAGTTAAACAGACTTCCCAGCCGTTGTGAAGGCTCATCATGTGCCGACCGTCCAAAGCCTCCAAAAAGCACTGGAAGCGGCGATCGTGCTCGTCGCGCGCCGGGATCGGCACCTGTGCCGGGTGCGGCCGGGTTGCGGCGGCCCGCCTCGTCGCAGCCGTGTCCTGCGGGTCGTCCACATGAGAAGGCGGCCGGGAGGCACTCTTCCGGCCGCCTCGATGCGCCGCCGCGGACCGGTCAGCAGACGTGCGCGAAGTTCGGTTCCGCTGTCGCGCCGGCCTGTGCGGCGCTTGATCCTGGCGCGATGCGGGGTGGGACCGATCTACGCAGACGGCGCAGCCACGTCGAGCATCGGCGTCGCATCCGGCACCGGGCGACACGTCGACATCCTGCTACGCATCGCCGACGCCGCCATGTACCAAGCCGAACCCCGACACCGGGATCCACCTGCACGGCGCCGACGCCGACTGGACACCGCCCGACGCCGACGATGACCGGCCATGACCCTGCCCCGGTCAATAGAGGATGCTCGGTAGGTAAGCTCCCGCCGGCTTGTTGAAGAGGCCGATGCTCATCAGGGTCATCAGTTGGGTGATCTGCAGGCCGTTAAGCAGACACCACAGGAGCAACGCGCTGTCGCTCGCCGGGACCAGGATGCCCGGGCCGGCGAAGGCCGGAGCCGCCCCGATCAGAGCCTTGACGTCGTCTGTCGTCTGCCCGACCGCATGGGCGAAGAAGGCCAGGTCCGTGGCGTAGCCGGTCAGGTGGCCGTCGTGCTCGACAACCCGTGCCGTGCCCTGCTTGAGGGCGTCGACGACCTCGCCGCCGCGGTCGACTCCATGCACCCGGCGACACAGGTCGTTGCAGGCTGCCAGGTCCGCGTCCGTAGCGGTGCGCACGCCACGGCCGGCGATGCCGACACCGATCGGCGGGCCCTGAAGACAGGCCAAGGTCTCGCGGAACTCGAACCCCATGCCGGCGTACAGGGCGAACGACCTGCAGTGGTAGCTCGACTGCAGTAGCCGGATGCCCGGGGCATGCCGATCGGCAGCCCGGTGCACGACATCCTCCATCAGCCGGCGGCCCACGCCACGGTTCTGGCGATCCGGGTCGACGGTCACCGGCCCGACGCCGACGACAGGTGAGCGTTCGTCAAGAAAGTTGCTCCCGACGACCCGACCGTCGCGCTCCGCCACCACGCTGTAGAAGCCCGGATGGTCCAGCAGGGATTCCACCAGCTCCGTCGCAGCCTCCACGCTCGGAAAGTCACCGCGGAAGCCATGCTCGCGGGCGATGCGATCGAACGCCTCGAAGCAGATCCGGCCACACTCAGCCGCATCGGCGCGCGTAGCCGGGCGCAAGAGGAGATCCATGGCCACCTCCGACATCGGGTGCCGGCCAGATACGCCGTCGCTCGGTGCCGCTGCGCATCCGACCTGATGACGGCACCTTCAACTCCATGAAACACCTGCCCGCTCGGCCGCGCCAGACGCAGTATCGGCCCTGCCGACACCGCGACGACCCGCGTAGCGCACGAAGACCGGTGCGGTCCCGCCGGGCGATCGATGACCGGGCACCCGGCGCCGTGATCACGATCCGTGACGGGCCCGGTCAACCAGTGTGGCCATCACCTGCTCGCAGGCGACCCGAAGGCGGCGCACGCCGTCAGGGATATACGGGAAGTTGATCGAATACATCACGGCGGCGGGAATCTCGCGGACCTCGCCCCGCTGGCGGACCAACAGTGACAACTGTCGCGTCGAAGCTCGCAGACCGTGGAGCGTCCCTCGTGCCGCCTGGAGCGCCACACCCGCGGAGCCTGCCGGGTCGCCATGGAATTGCACCTCGATGATGGCCTCGTCGTCGAATCCCAGCTCAGTCGCCGTCAACTCGACCATGTACCAATGGTGCTCCCCCACTCACAAACCGTAACCTCGCCATCTGCGGCCTACCGCGACGTGCAAGCGCGTTTTTCCGATTCGCCCGACTTTCAGGCCTTAAGTAGCTTTATGGCGGTACCGGGGTCGGATGGCGATCAAGGCCGGTAGCTGGTAACGGACGTCCGGGCCGGCGGGGCCGGCCCGTCCGCTCATGCCGGGCCGCTTGCCAGCAGGTGGCGCGCCATGACGATGCGCTGGATCTGGTTGGTGCCCGCGCAGATCGCCTGTGCGCGGGTGACGGCATCGGGCCCGCCAGCCTGCCACGAGCAGCAGCGCTGAGAAGTTTCTTCACCATGTGCCAGCACGACGTAGACAACCTTCAGGGTCGAGACATACCGTACAGCGATATCGGTAAATTTCTCGATCTGGAGGTGTGACATGGCGACTTCTCCACGGCGAGCCGGGGTGCTGGCGGTGCTGCTGGCGGCCGCGGGCCTGGTGCCGGCTGTGCCCGAGGCGGCGCAGGCCGTTCTCCGACCCGATGCCGCGGTGGCCGAGGCGGTGACCGCGAAACTCCTCGCCCGGGCCTCGACCGACGGGAAGACCTCCGCGGCCGCCGACGCCCGGGTCACGGTCAGCCGGCAGCACCGGGGCTGGGCCTTCGGCACCGCGGTGCTGGTCGCCCCGCGCTCCCACGACGCGCACCCGACCGGTTCGATCTTCGTCGCTCGGGCCGAGGCCGGCCGGTGGCAGGTCGCGTTCGACGGCGAGGCCGCGTTCGCGGCGCTGGCCGCCGAGTCGCCGGTGGTCACGGCGGACGAGCGGACGGTGTTCACCACCCCCGCTCCGACGTACGCGGGCGGAGACTTCCGCACCGGAATGGCGTTGCCCTTCGCGGTCGGACAGACCTGGACGCTGTCCGGCGGACCGCACGGGTGGGGCGGCAGCGAGGCGCCGTTCAGCTCGATCGACCTGGCCGGCGGCGACCAGGTCGTGCGGGCGGCGCGGGGCGGCACCGCGTACACGATGTGCCAGGGCTGGATCCGCGTCATCCACGACCGCGGCTACTCGACCGACTACTACCACCTGTGGAGCAGCATCTCGGTGAACGGGGCGGCCGTCGCGCAGGGGGCGTATCTGGGATACACCGGCACCGATGTCACCTGCGGCGGCGCGGCGTCGGGGCGGCACGTGCACTTCGCGCTGCGCCAGAACAGCGCCTACGTCCCGATCGGCGACCACGGAATCGGCAAGTGGGTGTTCGTCGGCGGCGCGGCCTACCAGGGCGGAGCCCGCCACGGATCGTCCTGGGCAGGCGTAGGCGGCGCCCTCTACAACTACGGAGTCCTCGGCTTCACCCAGGGCGTCGTCGACGCCAACGGCGGCGGGACGCTCACCCGACGCTCCGGACCGGGCAGCGGCTACACCGCCCTGGGATCGCTGGCCGACGGCGCGACCGTGAGCATCTCCTGCTCGGCCAACGGGACCACCCACACCGGCCGCTACGGAGCCACCGCGATGTGGAACCGCCTCACCGACGGCAGCTGGGTGTCCGACGCGTACCTGTGGACCGGCGTCAACGGCGCGGTCAACGGCTGGTGCTGACCCGCCACGCCGGTGACACGTGAGACGTCATGACACCGGCGACGGTCACGCCCGGGTGTCCCGCGGGACGCACCGTGCGGGGGCCTCAGCACCTGCCGAGGGCCCTGCACGGTGGTGTCAGCACGGTGTCCTGGTCACCGACCGGAGCCGTCGCCAGAGACCGGCCGGGTTCCCAGCCGGTCAGGCTGCCGCCCCGAACACCGACCCGGTGGGCTCGCCGCCCTCGGGACGCCTGGCCAGGCAGTACAGCAGCCAGGTGTCCCCGACCTGGATCGGCCAGGCCTCGCGCAACCAGCCGTCGGTCGTCGAACCGGCCCGGGTTCGCTGCGCCACGGCCTGCGCCGAGCAGAGGGCGGCGACATCGGCCCGGTCCATGAGCTTGACCTCGCCGATGACCTGCGCCCCGGCCGGCAGCGCTCCCACGACGACCGTCTCCCACGAATGCGGCTGATCGCAGGCGATGCGCCGCGGCGGGTGCGCCGTGGCGCCCGACGCGGTCAGGCCGCCCCAGCACTCGGGCGTGGGCGGGCAGGCCGCCGCGCCGCACGCCACATACCCGGCGGGCGGCCACTGCTCGGCGGTCGCCCCGTCCGGCGCCGTCCACCGGGCGAAGGCGTCCGATCCCCACACCGTCCAGCCGGCCAGCCCGCCGCCCGCGAGCACGACGAGCGCGACCACCGCCGCGGCGAGCACCGGGATCCGGCGGCGCGCGGAGGTGCCGGCGGTGTCCTGCCCCGGCCCGGCACCGGTGTGCGGACCGCGGGCAGGGGCCACCGCGTCGGGCGAGGCGCCGCCCAGCACGGCGTGGGCGGCCTCGGCCAGCGCCGCGGCCGACGGCCAGCGCAGCTCGGGATCTTCCGCGAGTGCCCGTAGGACCAGGGCGGCGACGGGGGCGGCGACATCGGCGCCCAGCGGCGGCGGCGGGTGCCCGACCCGCTGCATGGCGACCGCGAACGGATTGTCGCCGGTGAACGGGCGGCGTCCCGCCAGGCACTCGTAGGCGACGACGCCCAGCGCGTAGACGTCGCTACGCGGATCGGCGGGCCTGCCGAGCACCTGTTCCGGAGCAAGATAGGACGGTGTGCCCAGGATGCCGCCCGGTGTGGTCAGTGCGGTGCTGTCCTGCCCGCGGGCGATGCCGAAGTCGGTCAGCGCGATGGTTCCGTCGGGGCGCACCAGCAGGTTGCCGGGTTTGACATCGCGATGGACGATGCCCTGGTCGTGCACGGCCTGCAGCGCCTCGGCGGTCTGCGCGACCACGGCCAGGGTGGACTCGGCGGTCAACCGGCCGTGCCGGGCGAGTGTCTGCGACAGCGACTCGCCCGGCACATGCTCCATCACCAGGTAGGCGCCGTCGGCGTCGCCGTGGTAGTCGTGGATGGTCACCACGCCGCGGTGGCGCACGCCGGCCATCGCGCGCGCCTCGGCCAGGAACCGGCGGACGAACCCGGGATCGTCGAGCAGGGCGGGCAGCACGGTCTTCACCGCGACGACCCGGCCGAGCACCGTGTCGGTCGCCCGCCACACCTCCCCCATGCCGCCCGCGCCGATCCGCTCGTCCAGCCGGTAACGGCCGCCGAGCAGCGCTCCTGGACTGTGCATGGCCTGCCTCGCTCCTCGCCGTGATCGGGTCGCCCGCCGACGATAGCGTCGCCCCCCGGTGCCCCGGCGGCAGGATCGCATAGTGGGAACGACCTCCATGGACGCGTGGCGGCCGACCGCTTGTGCCGGCGTGCTAACGATTGCGGAAGGCCGCCGGGCCGTGGAGGGGTTGCAGGTGGGTCGATGAGAGCGATCGTGTACGACCGTTACGGGCCGCCGGAGGTGCTGCGGACCGAGCACCTCCCCACGCCGACTCCGGCCGTCGGCCAGGTGCTCGTCAAAGTCGCGGCGACCTCGGTCAACCTCAGTGACTGGGAGACCCTGCGCGGCTCGCCGCTGTATTCGCGCATCGGCGGACTGCGCTTGCCGGCCCGCCGGGTGCTCGGTTCGGACATCGCCGGTCGGGTCGAGGCGGTCGGCCCGGCCGTCACCCGGTTCCGGCCCGGTGACGAGGTGTACGGCGACAACCTCATGCTCAAGGGCGGCTTCGCCGAGTACGCGATCGCCCCCGAATCGGCGCTGGCGCACAAGCCCCCGGCGTTGTCCTTCGCCGAGGCGTCGGCGCTTCCGCAGGCGGGCGTCATCGCGCTGCAGGGCACCGACGGCGTCATGGCCGGGCAGCGGGTCCTGGTCAACGGTGCCGGCGGAGGTTCGGGTTCGTTCGCGATCCAGCTGGCCAAGCGACTCGGAGCCGAGGTGACCGGTGTCGACAACGCGAAGAAGCTCGACTTCATGCGAGCTGTCGGCGCGGACAGTGTGATCGACTACCGTGACCAGGACTTCACCCGCAGCGGCCCGTACGATCTCATTCTCGATCTGGTCGCGCACCGGTCGGTGTTCGCCTACCGCCGGGCGCTGGCCCCGGGTGGCCGTTACCGATGCGTCGGCGGATCGGTACGAGCCCTGCTGCGCATCCTGACGATCGGTTCGGTGCTCGGTCGGCTCACGCACCGCCGGCTGGGCGTGCTCGCCGTCAAGGAAGGGCCGGCGCATTTCGCACCGGTCGCCGGGCTCTGCCTGTCGGGTGATCTGAGCATCCACATCGGCCGCACCTTCACCCTGGACGAGGTGCCGCAGGCGTTGGCCTGGGTGGGCGAGGGACACGCCCTCGGCAAGGTGGTCGTGCACGTGAGCTGACCGAACCCGGCGGGCGCTTCGCAGATCGATGCTGCGAAGCCGCGCACGGTCCGGTGTGCCGTTGAAGCCGGGGCCGAAGCCCGGTGTGTGTCCGGGTGCGGAGGCTCGCAGTCCGGATAGCCGGCGTGCTCGCCAAACCAACATAGACGTTCATTGACGTAAGACATCATACGACCTATAGTTGCTGACGCGGGCGGCACGAAGCTCCAGCCGGAGTTCCTCCGGCCATGTCCATAAGCGACGCAGGAAAGGCCAGAAGCTTCTGGCCCGGTGTCCCGGTGCGGCTCCCGCCCGGGCGGGGCGCAGAAGTGCACCGAGGCGAGCCCCACAGTCCTCGGCGCAGGCCTTCTGCGAGACAGGCGCGTTCGTCGCCGGTCACCCCACCGGTGCACCGATACCGCCGCAGGGTCGCCATCGCCGCCGGCTACCGCCGACCGCGATGGCGGGCCGGTTCGCCCTCGACGCAAGCGGACCTGCCGGCCAGACCTGGTCGATACCCCGGCCCGCCCGCCGGGCGACGGGTGCCGCGCGCGCATCCCTGATCGCGGCGCGTGAGGCGGCGGAGCA
Organism: Catellatospora sp. NPDC049609; assembly: GCF_040675365.1. Lineage (NCBI taxonomy): Bacteria > Bacillati > Actinomycetota > Actinomycetes > Micromonosporales > Micromonosporaceae > Catellatospora > Catellatospora sp. NPDC049609. The sequence goes on from NZ_JBFAOU010000017.1 coordinate 34,630, forward strand.
GCACCCGCATCCGACACCGACGAGCAAGGGAGACCGTAGTGAGATCGTTTCTCGGCGTGGGCCGTCACCGGCATACCGCCGGCCGTGGATGGGCGGCGGCAATGGCCGCCGTGGTCATGACTGCCGCAGTGGCCTACGTCGCCGTGGCCGCCTCGCCCGCATCCGCGGCAAACTCGGCAGGTTGCGGCAAGACCCCCACCCTGACCAGCGGCACACGTTCGATGCAGAGCAGCGGCAAGAGCCGCAGCTTCATCCTGAAGGTCCCCGATACCTACGACAACAACCGCCCCCACCGGCTGGCCTTCGGCTTCCACTGGCTGGGCGGCACCGCCGGGCAGGTCGCCTCAGGCGGCAGTGACGGCGCCGCCTGGGCCTACTACGGGATGCTCTCGCAGTCGAACAACTCCACGATCTTCGTCGCGCCCCAGGGCATCAACAACGGCTGGGCGAACTCCAACGGCGAGGACGTCACCTTCACCGACGACATGATCAGGCTGATCGAGGCCGACCTGTGCGTCGACACCACGCAGCGGTTCTCCGTGGGTTTCAGCTACGGCGGCGCGATGAGCAACGCCCTGGCGTGTGCCCGGCCCACCATGTTCCGCGCGGTCGCGGTCATCGCCGCTCCCGGCGCGATCAGTGGTTGCAGCGGCGGCACCCAACCCGTCGCCTACATGGGGATCCACGGCATCTCCGACAACATCACGGCCGGTCGGTCGCTGCGCGACAGGTTCGTCGCCAACAACGGCTGCACCCCGCAGAACGCACCCGAGCCGGCACGGGGCAGCCTCACCCACATCATCACGACCTACGCGGGCTGCCGGGCCGGTTTCCCGGTCGTGTGGGCCGCCTTCGACGGCGGTCACCAGCAGGGCCCGGTGGACGGGTGCGCCGGCTGCGAGAGCGGCGCCAGGAGCTGGGTCAAGCCGGAAGTTTGGCGGTTCTTCACGCAGTTCCAGTCCGGACCGTCGCCGAGTGACCCGCCGTCCAGCAGCCCGCCGGCCGGTCGGCAGAACGTCCAGATCGTCGGTGTCCAGTCCGGTCGTTGCGTCGACGTCCCCGGCTCCAGCACCACCAACGGCACTCAGCCGCAGTTGTGGGACTGCCACGGCGGCACCAATCAGCGCTGGACCCACACCGCCTCCCGGCAGCTGACGGTGTACGGCAACAAGTGCCTGGACGCCAGCGGCCAGGGCACCGCCAACGGAACCCGCGTGGTCGTCTGGGACTGCAACGGTCAGGCCAACCAGCAGTGGAACATCAACCCCAACGGCACGATCACCGGAGTGCAATCCGGCCTCTGCATCGACGCCAGCGGAGTCGGCACCACCAACGGCACCCTGATCCACCTGTGGACCTGCCACGGCGGAGCCAACCAGCAGTGGAGCTTCCGGAGCTGATCGCCAGGTCCGGTGGATGGAGTCAGACGACGGGGCCCGCCGTTCTCCGCGGGCCCCGTCACGAGTGACCGCCGCCGGGATCGTCGCCCGCCCCGAACCAGGCACCTGAGGTTCACTCGGATCGCGGGCCGAGGCGGACCGGCACCGTGTCTGACGTCCTACGTCCTAGCGTCGCTCTGCCAGCGCAGGCGAGACAGCTCGCCGAATCGAATCCACCGGTACTCGCGCTGCCCCGGCCGTGCGCGCCACCGAGCCCGCCACCGCCGGTTCGACCGGGAGGTCGCCGGCGCGGCGGTCAACGACCGAGCAGCCGAGCAAGAACCGGTCGGGCCGCATCCAGGGGGTCGGTGCCAGGCGGGACCGGAATGGCACCGGCTATCCAGAGGCTGGCGAAGCCGTGGGCGATGGACCAGCCCGCGCGGGCGGTGGTCGCACCCCCGTCCGCGGTGGACCCGACCGTCTCGGCGCCTTGCCGCAACAGGCGGCCGGCCCGTTCGCGGGCGACCTGCACCGCTTCGTCGTCGGCACGGTAGATCTTGGGCTGGAACATCACGCCGAAGTGAACCGGGTGCGCCACGGCGAAGCGCACGTACGCCAGCCCGGCTTCGAGGAAGTCGGGGCCTGCCGCGGCGAGGGCGTCGGCGAGCAGTGCGTACCCCTCGGCGGCCAGGGCGGTGAGCAGCCCGGCCTTGTCGCCGAAGTGGTGTGCGGGGGCGGCGTGCGAGACACCGGCGCGGCGGGCCAGCTCGCGCAGGCTCCAGCTGTCGAGGCCGGACTCGCCGATGGCGTCGACGGCGGCGGCGAGCACGGTGCGCCGCAGATCTCCGTGGTGGTATCCGATCGCCCTCACGCCCTTCCGATGCCGAGGCATACATCTTGCCATTGACAACTTCTCGGTGTCCAGCGTACGGTCGGGCCACCTTGACAATGTCTAGATTGCAGGAGCCGTCGTGGTACTCGCCGTTCTGCTCACCGGACTACTTCTCTTCCGCGGGCTCGGCGCGCTCGGCGTGCGCCGGTTCGCCGACTGGCCCGCCGCCGGGGCGCACGCCCTCGCCGTCATGCTCGTCATGACCGCCGCCGCGCACTTCGTCCCGGCCGGGGTCACCGCCATGCCCAACCACGCCGACCTCGTGGCCATGGTGCCGCCGTTCGTGCCCTTCCCCGGCGCCGTCGTGTACGCCACCGGCGCGCTGGAACTGCTCGGCGCGCTCGGCCTCGTCGTGACCCGCACCCGGCGACCGGCCGGCCTGGCGCTGGCCGCCCTGTTCCTGCTCCTGCTGCCCGCCAACGTGTACGCCGCGGTCGCCGACGTGCCGTTGCACGGCGAGCCCGCCTCGCCGCTGTGGCAGCGCATCCCGGAGCAGGCGCTCTACATCACCGTCGCGCTCGCGGCAGCCCTACGTGCACCCACCTACCGCGGCAACCCCGCGGCCCGGCAGCCGGTCGACGCCTGACCTGGTTTCGCGGGTCCAGCAGACCTGGGGCATCGCCGCCGCGGCGGCGATGCCCCAGGTCCGTGCAGGTGGAGGACGGGACGCCGCCTCGACCCGGCCAACGGCAGCCGACCGCGCGACGAAGACCGCAGCCCGCGACGACCACAACTCCGACAACCCCGCCGACGAGCGGCTACGCACCCGCTGCGCCGCGACGCGCCATCCGGGCCCGCACCACGTCGATGTAGTAGTCACGTCGCTCGTCATCCAGGTCGATCTGTTCCAGGATGTCGATTGCTTCCTCGCCGTTGTGCCGCAAGCCCTCGTTGAGGATCACCCAGACGCCTTCTCGCGCCTTGTGGCGGCACTCATCACCGAGATGTGTACGCCCGAAGGCCATCTCGGTGTGGTGGGCTTCGCCGCAGACCAGGCGCCAGAGGTTGATCATCAGCAGGTGGCGTGCGAACGGTGCCAGCTCACCGGCCAGAGCCGCGAGGATCACACTGACGGCCGGCACCGCGACATCGAACAGATTGCCTTCGAGCTCCACGTGTCCGTCGAGAACCGCGTCCATGGCATCGGCGGGTTCCTCGGCTTGCACGATGCGCGTGAACATCTCGCGCACGTGCTCTGCAGTACGACCGCAGCCACAACGGAGGCCGCCCCAGTCATGCCTGGCAAGCTCAGCCAACGCCAATCTGTTCGCAACCATGTCCGTCCTTGCCGGCCGACGCCGTCGTTCGGCTGCCGAGTGTATGCCGGTCCCCCGCAGCCCGATCACGCCGTCGAGCGGTCCCCGTCCTCGCAGTCCCGCCGGCACAGCCGCTCGTCTGAACAGACGCCCCGGCGTTACGCCGATCGCCCGCAGTCGGGCCCAAGCGGGATCAGACCGCTGAGGCCAGGCGCCGCACGCCCTCGGTGAGCAGTTGCGGCGAGGTCGCGAAGTTGAGTCGGGCGCGACCGTCGCCGCCGGGCCCGTAGTCGGGCCCGGCGCTGAGCGCGACGCGACCGCGTTCGAAAAAAACTTGCGCCGGATCACCGGGCAGCCCTAGCGCGCGGCAGTCCAGCCAGGCCAGGTAGGTGGCCTGCGGCGGCCGGTAGCCGACGGCGGGCAGCTGCTCCGCCAGCAGCTCGCCGAGCAGCCGACGGTTGCCGTCCAGGTCGGCCAGCAGGCGGTCGAGCCAGCCGCGGCCGTGATCCAGGGCGGCGCTGTGGGCGATGACGCCCAGGTGGCTCGTCGCCTCCCGGACCTCCTCGGGAATCGAATCGAGATCGGCCGCCCCGCCGGGGCCGGCCACGACGACGGCGGCCTTGAACGCGACCAGGTTCCACGCCTTGGACGCGGACAACACCGCGAACGCGTCCTCGGTGCCCGGCAGCGACAGGTACGGCACGTGCGGCTGCCCGGGATAGACGAGCGGTGCGTGGACCTCGTCGGCGACGACGCGTACGCCATACCGCCCGGCGAGCTGTGCCACCGCGGACAGCTCCTCGCGGGTGTGCGCGGTGCCGGTGGGGTTGTGCGGGCTGCACAGCAGATAGGCGGCCGCGCCACCGGTGGCGGTGGCGGCACGGAACGCGGCATCCAGCACCGACAGGTCCAGGCGGTGCTCCGGGTCCAGCGGCGCCGGGACGGCCCGGCGCTCGATGTTCTCGATGGCCTGGTAGAACGGCGTGTAGACGGGCGGGTTGAGCACGACCGCATCGCCCCGGCGAGTGACCGCCTTCAACACCTCGCCGATGCCCACCGTCACGTCAGGCACCGTGACGGCCCGCTCAGGGTTCAGCGTCCACCCCCACCGGTCGGCCGCGAACCCGGCCAGAGCCAGCGGGTAGGCCCGCCCCTCGGGATAGCCGGTGTCGCCCAAGGCGATCGCGTCGGTCACCGCCCGCACGACCGGCTCGGCGAGGTGCACGTCCATCTCGGCCACCCACATCGGCAGCACGTCTGCCTCGAACCGGCTCCACTTCATGCTGGTCCGCCGCCGCAACTGCGCCAGAGACACGTCCAGCACCGCGGGCACGAACGCACTCACAGCTCGACGATACCGGCGAAAGTCGTCCCCGTGGCGGCCATGACGCGCGCGACGCCCACTTGAGGCGGCCTGGCTGAGCTCGACGACAAGGCGCTTGGTCCAGCAGGACCGGATGGACGGGACCGGTCCTGGAGGGGTCACCCGTTGCTGAGGCCGTCGTCTGCTGCGTCGCCGTCGCAGGCTGGCGGCACCAACCGGGAAGCGCAGCCTCAAACCCGGCGAGCGCCCACGTGATCATCCGCCCCGGCTGCTGACACATTCACCCGCTTCGGCCTGGACCGGCGTGCAGGCGTACGCGCCGGGGCGCTGGTCCCGGTCCTCACCGTCGTCACGCATGAGCCGGGGTCGGGCTGGGCGGTGATCATGGCTCGGCGGGCTGGGGCGACGACACGGTCAGTCGTGACCAGCGGCCGGGCCTGGTGGACCGGCAGGTGTCGTGGCGAGCTGGTGGAACAGGTCACGTGCCGCTCGGCCACTGTCCTTGATCAATCGCGGTAGGTGCTCGGCGATCTCTTCGGGCCGCCGGCCTGCTATGTCCCGGTTCCAGCGGGTTATGATCCGCTGTAGCTGTTGCGGGACTTCGCGGTCCTTGAGCAGGGTGACCCACAGGCGCGACATCTGGTTGGAGAGCTGGTCGAAGGTCGACCGCAACCAGCGGTTCGCACTCGCGACGGCCAGGATCTGGAAGACGCGCATCGACAGCTCCGAGAAGCGCAGGACAGCTTCCAACCGATACTCACCGTCGATGTCGGGTGGGGACCACTCGGTCAGCAGCCGGGCAAGCTCCTGCGCCTGGCCGTCGGAAAGGCGCTGCAAGCCCAGCCGGACAAGCTCGGGGCCGATGAGATCCCACGCCTCGACCAGCTCCGACACGTCCTGGGCGTCGAGGGGGCTCACGACGTAACCGGCCCGGGGCAGCGTGATGATCAACCCTTCGCGGTCCAGGCGGGCCAGCGCCCGGCGGATCGGAGTCAGCCCGTACGGGGTCGATCGGGCCAGTCCCCGCTCGGTGAGCGAGGACCCCGGAGGAAGCTCACAGGCCACGATCCGGGTGCGCAGAGCCGCGTAGGCCTGCTCCGTCAGCGAAGCCTCCCCCGTCGCACCCCGGTCGGTCACAAGAGGAAAGCCTAGCCCGCCCCGCCACTCCGATCGCACGGGACATCACACACATCTCGCAACCGGACTTGACCGTCCCCGCCCTGGCATACATGATCGGGACTGAAATTTCAGACAGGTCAGAAGGCGTACTGCCGGCGCAGATGTCCTCATGACGCGGTCCGACAGAGGGGATCCCACCCAGATGAAGGCATTCGTGCTCGCGTTCGGCACGCGCGGCGACGTGCAACCGTTCGTCGCCCTGGGACGCGCGCTGTCCGATGCCGGCCACGAGGCTCTCGTGGCCGGCCCGGCTTGTTACCGGTCGCTCGCCGCTGCCCACGGCGTTCCGTACGCGCCCGTCGACGACCAGTGGAACCGGCTCACCGACGAGCCCCACATCCAGGAGGCACTCGCGACGAACTACCGCGGGCTGGCGGCGAAACGGACAGCCATCGAGGTGGTGCGCAGGACCCGGCAGCATATCGCCGCCGCGCTCGACGACATCGCCGCAGCCGTTCCCGCCCGAACCGACGTCGTCGTGCACCACACCATGCTCCCCGGCCAGCACCTCGCCGAGGCCCTCGGCGTGCCCTCAGTCCCGGTGGCACTGCAGCCGAACTGGGTGCCGACCAGCACCTTTCCGTGCCCGATGTGGGCCCCGCCATGGCTGCCCAGAGCCTTCAACCGGCTGAGCTACCGACCGGCCGCGCTCGCACCGCAGATGCTCCTCGGAGCGGTAGGCGAGCACTGGCGTGCGCGACTCGGGCTGAGGTCTCGGCGTGGATCCGGTAACGCGTTCCGCCGCCCGGACGGAGGCCCCGCCTTCGTACTGCAGGCGTTCAGTCGCCACGTCCTGCCGCAGCCGGCCGACTGGCCTGGATACGCGCCCGTCACGGGATACTGGACGCTCGCCGGCGAGGACCAGGGCCCGTCGCCCGCCCTGGCCAGGTTCCTCGACAGCGGAGCACCGCCGATCCACGTCGGCTTCGGCAGCATGCGAGGCCGGAACCCCGAGGCGAGCGGCGAGATTGTCCAACAGATGATCCACGCCACCGGCCTGCGAGCCGTCGTGGCAACCGGCGCCGGCGGGATCGCCATGGCAGGCTCCAACGACTCCGTCCACGTCGTCGACGAAGCTCCGCACGACTGGCTCTTCCCCCGTACCGCGGCGGTCATCCATCACGGCGGAGCAGGAACGACAGCTGCCGCGCTGCGCGCCGGACGTCCACAGGTGATCTGCCCCTTCACCGGCGACCAGCCATTCTGGTCCCGGCGAATGCAATCCCTCGGCGTTGCCCCAGACCCCATCCCACAGCGGCAGATGACCGCCGAACGCCTCATCGAGGCAGTCGAGGCGACGAGATCCACAACGACGATCCCCCGTAGGGCCGCCGAAATCGGAGAGCTGGTGCGCTCCGAAGGCGGAGCCCACCATGCAGTCGAGCTTCTGCTCGAGCTTGTCGGCGAGAGGTGAAAACCGGATCCGGCCGCCAGGTCCCTCGCGGCATCGTGGTTACGACCCCGCGACTGGCGGCTGATGAGGATGCCGTCGAGGAGGCCCGGTTCGCCGCTGACCGGCGTAGTCGCAGCAGGCTTCGCGCTGGTCGCCGCACTCCTTCACGGCACGTTCGGGCTCTGCCTGGGCTGCGGGCCGTTCCCGGCCCCTGGCCGGCCCGCGTCCGGCTCCCTGACCCCCGCCGGGCCGCGGGCCGGGTCAGGACGCCGCTGCCGCCGTCCGCCCCGCGCAGAGCGGGTTGTCGAACGTCAGGCAGAAGGTGAGCGGGTTGGCGTACTCCTCGACCGCGACGATCCGCTCGCCGCACCAATCGATCCGGAAGACGTACACGTTCTGGTACAGGCGGCCGTCGGCGGTGGTGAGGTCGCCGTCTGCTTGCACGAACGCGGTAGCCCCACCGGCGACGACGCTCGTCCGCCGGTTGGCGAAGCGGATGCGGCCCATCATGGTGAACGCGCCGTCGAGGTAGCCCAGCACCTGATCCCTGCCCTCCCACCGGCCCGCGTCCGCCCGCCGGCCCGACAGCGACAGCGGGTGGGTGAACGTGACCTCGGGATGCAGCATCTCCACGATCGCTGCGGCGTCCTTGCGTTCGAGCCGGTCCAGGAACCGGCCGGCCTGCTGCCGGGTCTCGCGCTCGACCCGGCGCCTTCCCCGGCCGGTCACGGTCCCGCCGGCGAGCCACAGCATGCCGGCCAGTGATCCGAGCATCCTGCCCGGATGGCGGGACTGAGTCATGACAGGTATTTAATCCCTAATGGAACTGAGTATCAACAGGTACGATGTGCGCGTGTCCGAGCCGGCCCGCCATCGCGTACCGCTGCGCGAGCGCAAGCAGCAGCGAGCCCGCCAGGCGATCGTCGAGGCGGCGCTCGCGCTGTTCGCCGAGCGGGGCTTCGATGCGGTCACGGTCAGCGACATCGCCGAGCGGGCAGAGGTCGGCCGCAGCACCTTCTTCCGCTACTTCGGCGACAAGCAGGAGGTGCTGTTCGCCGACGACCACCGGGCGCAACTCGCCGAACAGCTCGCGGTGCAGGCCGCGACCGGCCCTGCGATCGGCGACTCGCTGCCGGCGGCACTGTTCTACGTGCGTTCCTTGGTGCTGTCCACCGTCGAGATCATCACCAGCGAACCCGACGGCTACGAGCTTCATGAACGGCTCGTCGCGCAGCATCCCGAGCTGCGCGCCCGCAGCCTGAGCAAGCACCGCGCCTACGCCCGCACCCTGGTCGACCTGCTGGTGAGCCACGGAGCCGAGCGTGCCACCGCCACCCTGGCCGCCGAGTTCGGCCTGGCCTGCTACTACGCCGGACACGCGGCGGACGGCGACGACCCCCGGCGGCTTCGCGGCGCCGTGGACGCGGCATTCGCCCGCCTCGGCTCACTGCGGCCCTGACCACGACATGTCTTGGTGGGTGCGTGAGCCAGCCCCATTGAGGAGCGCACCAGCGTGACACCGGCTGCGTCCCATCACGCTCGCGTCGCCAGAGGCGTAGGAGTGCGGTCCTCCGCGCCAACGGCTGAGGTACTCGGGCTGAATGCCGCCGGTGCGCAGGCCGACCAGCCGATGCGGCGGGCGGCGGTTAGATTGGCGGGCATGACGTCGCTGCTGTCGTTGTCGGTCGAGGGCCTGCGGGTCATCGTGCGTATCGACGGCGACGATGTCAGTCGCGCTGACGGCAACGACGGCCCCGATCCATGGCATGTGCTCGTGCCGGTGAACCGCTTCGTGGCGACCTGCGAGCCCACTACCGCGACGGTTGCGTGCTGTCCGAGCTGCGGCCCTGAGTGCTTCTCCATCGAGGCGCGCATCCGCCGCGACGGTGACGCCGTGCGCTGGGAGTGGGGCAGGCGGGGTGCGCGATGGGAGGGCGAGCGGCGAACGACGCTGTTCGACGCTGCGGCCTATGACGCCGAGGTGACCCGCGTCGGGTCCGAGCACGGTTGGGAGACTGCGGAGCGCCGGGCCGGGCGGCTCATACTGACCGACCTTGCCCTACCACCACGAGTCGAGGGGGTCAGGGTTCACGCGGACCGCACCGGCGAGCTCGTGGTCTGGCTCGAGGAACCGGACGAGTACCAGATCTTCGTGTCCGCGCCCTGGGACGAAGAGCGGCCCGACGAGAGCGCCGCCGAGGTGCGGGCCCTGCTCGCTGGACCGGCCGCTCGATGGCCCGCGCGGTGGCACAGCATCAAAACGTACCGTGAGGATCCGCCAGCGTACGCCGGTCCATCCTGGCGGCCCGCAGACGGGTTCTGAGGCGAACGCGGCCCGACGTCGCGCTCTCCGGCTCCCGCGCGGCTCGGCGATGGCGGCACCGGCGGCTTCGAGCTTTCCGCGTCTTGTTCATCTTCGCCGTGATCGCCCGCGCAACCTGTTCAACAGCCCAAGCCTCGCGGACCGCCATAGGCCGGCACCCGGCGCTGACCGCCGATGAAACAGCCGGGCACCCACGGCACCCGGCCCGTCTGGCAACCGCACGCCACTACACGGGCGGCCTGCGGCGCAAAGCCCGCCGCCGGTGCCACCACCTGGCGACCGCGGGCATCACCAACCCGGCTATGCCGACGTACAGCACGCCCACGGTTCCCCAGTAGCGCCACCCGTCCTCGCCAGGCAACAGACGGCCGACACCCACGCTCAAGACCACGAACAGCAGCAGCTCAGCAACGCGCGCCCGCCAGCCGAACAGGTTCGGCCCGTCGTCGGTCATCGTGTCCCCCAGTCCGATGTCCGCCGACTGTAGCGGCTGCTGACGGCCGTGTCGATCACCGCCGAAATCGGCGTCGCGTGGGGAGGGACCCTCAAGTTCTCGCCCCACGGATGAGGGCGTCACCCGATGCGTGGTCCACAGCGCGACCTGGCGGGCGGACGACCGGTACAGGCTGGAGCTGGGCAGTTCCGGGTCGGTTCACGGCGGGCGGTGTTCGGGGTATACACGTCGCGGACGGACACGAAGGGCCGTCATCGAGTCGATCACACAGATCAGGCGGAGGTTGACATGCCGGCGTCAGTATCGATGCTCTACATGGCGATGTCTCTCGACGGGTACATCACCGGTCCGCACGACGGACCGGACAACCCCGGCGGCGACGGCTTCTCGCGGCTGCACGACTGGTTCGTCGACCCGGACGGCGCGTTCGTCCGCCCGCCCGGGCCAGCCGGTGAGCTGTTCGACGAGCTGGAGCGGTTCGGCGCGGTGCTGGCCGGTCGGCGCACCGTGGAGCAGGTCGACCACTGGGGCGGTGATCATCACGGAGTTCCGATCTTCGTGCCCAGCCATCGCCCGCCGGGCCTGTCGGTCGCCGACTATCCGCTGGTCACGTATGTCAACGATGGGATCGTCAGCGCGATGGCACAGGCCAAGGCCGCCGCCGGGGGCCGCTACGTGCTGGTGCACGGCGCCTACACGGCGCAGCGGGCGCTGGAGGCCGGGGTGCTGGACGAGCTGCAGATCAGCCAGATTCCGGTGCTGTTCGGCGGCGGCCGCCGGCTGTTCGACGTACTACCGTCGCGCATCGAACTGGAGATCGCCAGGGTGATCGACACACCACAGGCCACGCATATCCGCTACCGCGTCCGGCGCTGACGGCCCACCCAGCACGCAAGACCGGGCCGACGTGCACCATGGCGGACGTCAGGGTGCTGCGCGAGCGGTGAGGATCGCGGCGTCCAGCGCTGCCAGATGATCCGCGACCCGGCCGATCGTCAGTGCTCCACTGGCCGCGCCGGCCCACTCCGCCGCCGCCGGGAGCAGCGCTTGCCTGACCCGCTTCATGGTGTCCGGATCGCCGGCGGCGATGGCGGCGCGGCCCAGCAGACACCACATCGCTTCGGCGAGCACGTCCGCAGGCGGATCGGGCACGTCGGCGAGCCGGGCCGGGGGACGTACCCATGGCTCGTACGGGCCCCAGTCGTCGTCCGTGGCCTCCGGTGGCAGCCCCCGGCGTAACCGCATCCCGAGCAGAGCCAGCGGCAACAGCCCGTCGCGCATACCAGGCATCCCGGCATCGTCCAGCCGCGCACCCGCCTGCCGGTAGAGAACCTCGGCCCGGTCGTCGCCGGCCAGGTCGGCCCGCAGCGCCCGATACCACTGGGTGAACACGGCGACCAGCGGCCGCTCATAGCGGGCGGCCAGGTCGTCGGCGGCCTGCGCGTGCCGATCGGCCCGGTCGAAGGCGGCCACCGCGCAACTCGACTGCAGCCGGATCAGGTGACCGAGCACCTCCACGCTGGCCAGGTCGTGCCTACTCGCCAGGCCGACCAGCTCGGCACCGATCCGATCCCGGTCCGCCGATCCGCCGGTGCTCGCGAAGCTCTGCATGAACACCCCGTTCAACGCGAACGCCAGCAGCGCGGGGTCGTTGCTCTCGCGGGCGATCGCCTCGGCCTGCCGGGCACACTCCGCCGGCCGTGGATCGCGGGTCCCCCGCGACTCGATCGCGATGGTCGCCAGCAGCCGGGCCCGGGCCGGGTCCCGGCCGACCGGCGGGAGGATCGCCAGGGCCCGTTCCGCCGCGGCCACGATGCCGGCCGACAGCTCCGCGTCATCGGCACGGGGCCAGATGGCCGGCACGTCGTAGGCGCCGATCACCCGCGCGGTCAGCTCCGGATCGCCGAGCTGCTCGGCGGCCGCGACCGCTGCGGCCCGCTGCTCACGGGCCACCTCAAGACCGCCGGCGCCGGTGACCGCGAGGTTGCGCAGCATGCCGACCGCCGACTCCAGCCGCATCCGGGCGCCGACGTCGACCCGTGCGTAGGCGGAGGCGACCCGGGTCAGCATCTCGGCGGCCGGATCCGGCCGGCCGGGGGCGTCCAGGCCCGGCTCCTGCCGCAGGATGTCGATCTCCAGGGTGCGCAACGCCGGGCCGGGCTCCACCCCGAGGTGACCGGCGAGCAGTTCACGGGCGCGGCGCAGCATCGCGAGGGCATCGCCCTGGCGACCCGACCGGTAGAGCGCCAGCGCCAGCAGTGCCCACCCCCGCTCCCGCCAGGGATGTGCGGTGACGTGCCCGTCCAGGTCCACGACGGCCTGGCCGGACTGTCCGAGGTCGAGGTGGGCTTGCGCACGCTGTTCGACGGCTTGCAGGCGCAACTCGGTCAGGCGGGCCCGGTCGGCGCGCGGCCAGGCGGCGTCCGGGAAGTCCGCGTACGCGCGACCCCGCCACCAGGACAGCGCCTCGTCCAGCCGGGCCAGCGCGGTGACGGGGTCCGCGTTGGCGGCCTCGGCCACGGCCCGCTCGAACCGCCAGGCGTCCACCTGATCGGGCGCGCACGCCAGCGCGTACCCGAGGCCCCGGGTGACCAGCAGCGTGGCGGGCGCCCGCGCCGGGCGGTCCGGCTCGATGGCCTTGCGCAGCGCCGCCACGAACGTCCGCACCGCGGCCACCGCGCCCTCGGGCGGGGCAACCCACAGATCATCGACAAGATCATTTATGGGTACGATCCGCCCACGCGCCACCAGGAGCCGACCCAGCACCGCACGGTGCATCGGACCTTTCAGCGCGACCGGCCGGCGCTGCGCGTCCTCGGCGGTCACCGGGCCGAGAACGCCGAAAACAATCCGCCCGCCGTGCATGCCGCCACGCTATCGCGATTGCCTAGCTCAGACGGCCGGCAGCGTCCTGCCGACGCCGTCCGGTCCCGCATCGCGGCGTGCGCCCCGGGGTATCCCGCGGACTCAAAGCACCGTGGTCAGCACTCCGCCGTCGACGCGTACCGCCGATCCGTTGATGGCCGACGCGAGCGGGCTGGCGATGAAGGCGATCGCGTTCGCGATCTCGCCAGGTTCGATGAAGCGGCCGAGCAGGGTCGTCTGGTTGGCGCCGATGATCGCCGCCTTCATCTGCTCCTCGGGCAGAGACTGCGCGGCGGCCAGTGTCTTGACCGTCGCGGCGACGCCGTCGGAGTACGTCGGGCCGCCCAGCACCGAGTTGACGGTCACCGCGGTGCCCTTGGTGAGCTTCGCCAGGCCGTTGCCCACCGACAGCATCGCCGTCTTGGACGTACCGTAATGGATCATGTCGGCCGGGATGTCGACACCTGACTCGCTGCTGACGAACACGATCCGGCCCCACCCTCGATCGAGCATGGTGGGCATGAGCCGCCGCGCCAGCCGGACGCCGCTGAGCACGTTGACCTCGAAGTAGAGCCGCCAGTCGTCGTCTGAGATCCTCTCGAACGGCTTGAGCTCGAACAGCCCCACGTTGTTGATCAGGATGTCGACGCTCGGGATCCGGTCGCACAGCCGGTCGACGTCTTCGGTGACCGCGAAGTCTGCGGGCAGACCGCTGACCGAGGCGCCCGGCACCTCGCGCCGCAGCCTGCCGACGGCCTCGGTCAGCTGCCGCGAATCACGGCCGTTGAGAATCACGTCGGCGCCCTCGGCAGCCACGGCCTTCGCGGTCGCGTAACCGATGCCCTGGGTCGATCCGCTGATGAACGCGGTCTTGCCGGTGAGCTGCAGATCCATTCGTCCTCCTCGTGAGCGCCGCCGGCCGGAGCCGGGGCTTCGCACCGCGCCGGAAGGTCCGGCAGCGGTCAGGTACGAGGTTGCCGCGAACGAATGAGCATCCGATGAGCAATCGATGGAAACGACTTCCGAGCAGTCGGCTGCGTCGTGAGGACCGGAACGATTGCCTGTTCGGCGGGACGCACTGAGCCGCATCGTGGCCGGCGCCCTTCCGGCTCCGGAAGCTCCCTGCAGGACCTGCCCTTCCCTGCGACCTATGACGTCATCGAGGACCTCGTGGCCGCCTACAACGGCACCGCACGTCGCCCGGCCCGGACCGTGTATGTGCTCGACGTGTCCGGGTCGATGGCCGGCGAACGCCTCGACGCGCTACGGCAGGCCCTGGACACACTCACCAGCGGCACCCTGCTGGCTGACGAGCAGATCACCCTGATCCCGTTCAGCTCCAGCCCCGGCACACCCGCCACCTTCGACCTGTCGGCGGCTCAGCCGCAACGCGCCCGGGTGAGGATCCGGGCGTTCGCCGAGACGCTTACCGCACGGGCGAGACCGCCATCTATGACGCGCTGGCCCAGGCCTACCGGCTGATCGACCAGGGCGACGCGAACCGGATCACGACCATCGTGCTGCTGACCGACGGCGAGAACAACCACGGCCAGACGCTCGACTCATTCCTGGCGTTGCACCGCACCCTGCCCTCGGCCCCTCCGGTCCTGCCGATCCTTTTCGGGGAGGCCGACGCCGCGGAGATGACCCGGTTGGCCAACCGCACCGGCGGCCATACCTTCGACGGGCGCGCCGCGTCGCTGACCGACGTCTTCGCCCGTATCCGCAGCAGCCGCTGAACCCGCCGAGCAGCACACGGTCGCGCACGAGTGTGCCGAGAAGAACCCGCCGGCGGCGCCGGCCCATGACCGCGGCCGGGGGCGTCCTGCCGCGTGCCCGCGATGCCGCCGCCGTCGAGCCGCAAGGACCGGTTCCGGTGCGTACGCAATCGCGGTTGACCCGCAGGGCGTGCGGGACGGCTCTGCCCCCCGTGCTCACACGGCGTGAGCGTCCCGGTGGAGGTCGCGGTGATGCTACTCGTCAACCGGGCCGGTGACCTCCTTCTCCCATGGCGCAGCAGCACGTCGACGCGATTTCCGGGGGCGTGGGGCATCATGACCGTCGGGGTGGCCTTCCTGCCCTTATCGGCGGTGCCGGAACTCGTTCCTCCGGTGCAGTGCCCACTCGTGGAACGCGATCGCCTCCTCGTCCCGTCCTGCGCGGGCCAGAATCATCGTGTGTTGTGCCATGGCGGCGACAAGTCCTGGAAGGTGGAGGGGGTCTTCGGCGGCCAATGCCTCATGGATCCGCACGCACAGCCAAGATGGCCGGACGCCACCTTCGGGACCGGAGCGCTCAAGCGAGCTGCGGAGCAGGCCGCTGGCCAGTCGGGCCATGTCTCGAAGTGACTCGCGCCGTTCGTCCTCGTCCATCCGCTGGGATGCGGCCAGTGCCTGATCCACCGCATCGACGGCGGCGGCCACCTCCCCGTTCGCGTCAAGCACGACTGCGTGCTGGCGCAGCGCTCGGGCGAGGTTGGCGAGGAGGTCGGGAGACTCGTCGGCAACGGCCTGCCATAGCGCCACCGACTCGGTGGATCGCTCCAGAGCCTCCTCCCATCGGTCTGCGTTCGCCAGCAGCACCACCAGGGTCGACAAGGTGGCGCCGAGTCCCAGCCTCATCGTGGGGTCTCCGGCGACCAGCTCGGGCCACATCTCGGCCGAGTGCTCCGCCAGCCGGGTCGCTTCCGCGAGGTTGCCGGTCATCTGCAGCGCCAGTGCATGCGCGGTCAGCGCCTCAGCGAGCAACGGCCGGTAGACGGTCCCGCCGTCGTCGACGAGCCGCCGCCAGCTCTGTAGGGAGAGCTCGCTGAAGTGCAACGCGTCGGTCCACCGCTGCTCAGCCAGCAGCCGTTTGGTGTATTGGTCCACCACGCCGATGATCTCGAACAAGTACGCGGAGCGGCCGCCGTCGGCGAGGCGCCACCACACGTCCAGCGCACGGTGGCACTGTTGGAGTGCCCCTTGCCAGCTCCCCGCTTCGGCCAGGGCGTGGGCCTCGGCGAGCGCAGTTCTTGCCTGGTCCGGCAGATAGTCGACGCTGAACGTCGTTGCGGCTGTGTGGCCGGTTGAGCTGGTGCCGTGAGTCATCGGTTCTCCAGTTCAACGACTCCGAGCTGGTCAAGTCCGGCCCGGCAGGCGGACATCCGGCGGGCGAGATCTGCGTCTGCCTGCTCAAGGCGGGTGAGGTCGGTGCGTGTGGCCAACAGTTGCGACCACAGCACACCGCGGCCCTGCTCGAGGCGGGCCACCGCGGCGGCGGGGTCGCCGTCGGCGATGGCTGTGCTGGCTGCGTCGGAGGCCAGGCCGGCCGTTTCCACCTGCAACAGGCGAAGCTGGTCGGCGCGGCCGATGCCGCGCCATGTCGTGAGCTCGAGCAGGTCCAGCGCGGTGGCATAGGCTCTTGAGGCGGACTGTGGTCGGTGCAGGCGGGCGATCGCCTGTGCAGCGTAGTGAGCAGCGCGCAGCCGATGTACGGCTGGGGCGGTCGCCGATCCGGCCGCGGTCGACCAGCGGTTGATGCTCTCCTCTCTATCGCGGCGATCACCGGTGCGGTTGGCACGATCCGTCAAGACGGCGCCCAGGTCCAACAGGGCCATCGCCAGGTCAGGATGGCCCGGAGGCAATAGTTCCACGCAGCGTCGGCCGACGTAGACCGCTTCGTCGATGTCGGCGCCGTCGTCGGTGCGTCGGTGCCGCACTCGCAGCGCGAGCAGGAGTCCGACGGCGATGCGGGCGGCGGCCGCCGAACCCGTCGGCGTGGTCAGCATGGCCTCGCGCGCCGCCTCGACTGCCTCGTCCAAGTCAGCGCCGGCGGCGTCGCTGTCCTGCTCGGCACGCGCGCGCAGCACCGCGGCGAGGTTCCGCAGGATCAACGGGCGCTCCGGGTGCGACGCTGGGGTCAGGGCGATCGCCTGACGTCCGGCTTCGGCCGCTTCGTCAAGTAGTGCGGTGTCGCCGGCACGTCGGAACTCGGCCGACAGAACCATGACCAGGTTGTTGTACAGCAGAGGCTGAGCAGCTCCATCGGCACCGGATGTCTGGACTGCCTGCCGTGCGGCAGTGACCGCTCCGGTCTGGTCGACGGAGCCGCCGATGTGCTCGGCACGGGCTTGCAGCGCCAGGCTTAAGTTGGTCAGTGTCGCCGCGCCGCTGCCGGGCGTGACAGCCGGGGCTTTCGCCGCTTCGCGGAGCGCCCGGATCGACTCGTCGAGGTCGGCCGGTGTGCCCAGGCGCTGGAAGCGCTGCAGCAGCACGGAGCCCAAGGAGGTGAGCAGCACCCTGATATCGGTCGGTGGCGGCTGCATGGTGCGTGCCTGCCGGATAGCGGTGATGCTGCGCTCAAGGTCGCCGATTTCACCGTGGTGCTTGTACCGCCACCCGTATCCCACGCCGAGGCTCGCCTGCATGTCGGCGCGAATCGGGTGGCCGCTGGGTAACGCTGCGATCGCCGCCGACAATGCGTCGATCGCGGCGTCGAGGGCTTGCGTGTCTTCCCGGTCGCCTACCCGGGTGATCTCCTTGACTGCTCTGACCGCCCGGGCGGCGGGACCGTTCCGGCCCCCGGCCGTCAGCAGGCGCGCCGGCGCCGGTGCGATCTCCGGCACGGCGTCCATGAGCAACGCGAAGTAGTCAAGCGCCTCGTACAGGTCCAAGGCGTTCTCACCTGCTGGCAGCGCCTGGTAGCGGAACCAGTGGAACAACGCCAGCAGTGTCGCTGGATGGACGTCGAGCACGCCGGGCTTGGCTGCCGAGGCGGCGTGCAGCAACGCGGAGGCGTCTGCCAGCGCGCCGTCGTCCAGCAGTGCCTCCGGGTTGCCATCTCTGGCCTGCAGCAGCCGCTGCTCCACCGCGGCCAGCAGTTCGGGTAGTTGCCGGCGATCGTTCAACTCATCACTCCCACTGTGGTGACGATCCCAATGTGAAGCGGTCGGGCACCGGGCGCGATGGGCCATCCGATCGGCAATTCCTGCCGTGCCGGTGGAGCCGCCCCTGGCCAGGCCGCGTTACGGTGGCCGAAGCGTCCACGTCGGAGGATGGTGACAGTCGATGGCCGATCGGAGCCTGGACAGGATCGCGGACGCCGAGGAAGCCGCCGACGCCCGGGTCGCATTGGCCCGCGAGTGGGACGAGCTGGTGCTGCGGGCACGGGAGCTGCCCGAGTTCGCCGACTTCCTGCGTCCTCTGCAGTTGAAGGATTTGCTCGCCGCAGCCGAGGATGGCCCGGTCGTCGTCGTCAACGTGAGTCGGTGGCAGTGCGACGCGCTGATCGTGCAAGCCGGCGGTGTGACCACCTGTGCGCTGCCCGATCTCAAAGCCGACGACGCGGCGGCCCGCGCAGACCACTACCTGAACACCTTGCAGGCCGGCGAGGTGGCGGCAGAGGCCCGCGACGCCGCCAGGCGACGGCGGGGTAGCGCCGCCACCATGGCCGAACGCCAAGCCGCCCAGCGTGCCGAACGCGCGGTGGCCGAGGCGACCCGCACGATCGAGACGATGCTCGCGGACCTGCTCGGCTGGCTGTGGGACGCCATCGCCGAACCGGTGCTGCGGAACCTGAAGATACTCGACGCACCGGCCGACCTCGCGCTTCTGCCGAGAATATGGTGGTGCCCGACAGGCCCGCTCACGTTCCTGCCCATACACGCTGCCGGCCATCACGCCGGGACGAGCAAGACCCCCAGCTCGGTCATGGATGTCGCCGTGTCCTCGTACACACCGACGCTGCGTGCACTGATGCAGGCCCGCAGGCCACAGACTCGAAATGAACCCGGCACGGACCGTCTGCTCGTCGTCGGTCTGCGTGACACGCCGGGGCAGCGTGAGCTCACCGGCGTCGACAAGGAGCTCGATGCCCTCGCGGCGTTGACGCCCCCGCACCTGAGGACGCAACTGGTCGGTCCGGCCGCGACAAGAGAATCCGTGCGGCAGCTGCTGCGGACTCACCAATGGGTGCACTTCAGCTGTCACGGCAACCAGGAACTCGACGATCCGTCCCAGGGAGGACTGGCACTCCACGACGGCGTACTCAGCATCGCCGACGTCACCACCGAGCAGTTCCACGCCGAATTCGCCGGACTCTCGGCGTGCAAGACGGCGACGGGCGGACGCCACTTGCCGGACGAAGCGATCACCCTCGCCGCGGCGCTGCACTACACCGGCTACCGGCACGTGATCGCGACGCTGTGGTCGGTATACGACTCGGACAGCACCACTGACCTGTTCGGCGCGATCTACCGAGACCTGATCGTCGACGGCCGCCTGCACGCAGAGCGCAGCGCACGCGCACTACACCGTGCTGTCCTCGAACTGCGCGACGCCCAGCCAGGTCAGCCCAGCGCCTGGACCCCGTTCACACACACCGGCCCGTAAGGAGCGAACATGGCCGACGCCGCACCGGCGCACGGGCAGGACAACGCAACCTACGTCGAAGTCAGCGACGACGCATTCGCGGTGCACGTCGCCGGCACCTTCGACGCCGACCGGGCACGCGAGGGCAGCCTCATTCTGCGAGGCACCTGTCCACGATGCCGACACGCGATGGAGTACGTGATCACGTCCGGGGTGATCCGGTCGTGGCAGCAGCAGCCTTCTGCGGAGCCCACGCCGACCGCGGCATCACCGGCACCGTCTACGGCACCGTCCGTCGATACCGGTGCACCTGTCGAGCAGATGTGCTGCACCTGCGACCAGGAGCACATCGGCAGGCCCGCCGACTACCTGGGCTGCGGCGCCTACTGGAATCTGGCGATCAGCGTCGCATGAGAATCACCCTTCAACCGCTCAGCGCCAGCCAGGTCCAAGGCCCGCACCAAGCCCAAGCAGTACAACGGATGCTTCGGGAGGAGCTTCCGGTCGTGCGGGCGGCTGCCCTCGCATGGCGTAACGGCTTGGCCGGACTGCTGGCAGCGATGCTCGGATTCAGCCTCATCAAGGGCCGGGCCGACATCAGCAGCCTCGCCGTCTCCTGGCGGACCGCGGTCGGCGTGCTGCTGCTGTTCGCTCTCGTCGCCGGCATTTACGGCGCTACACGCCTACTGCGTGCCGCGCACGGACGCCCCAGATTCATACCACGCAGTGCCGTCGTGTCAAAGCTGGCAGCAGACCGAGACGAGGCCGGTGACTCAAGAGCGGCTCTCAACCAGGGAATCGCCGCCTCATTCGTCTGTGCGGCGCTGCTGGTAGCCGCTGTCGCTGTGACCTGGTACGGCCCGCCGGCGAGTGGACCTATGTTGCAGGCCGTCGTCGACGGCGAAACGGTCTGCGGCAAAGTGGTTCGCACAGCCGCCGGACAGTTGACGCTGGAAACGGGCAGCGGCCAACGCGACATCAGCCTGATGCGCATCGCGGCGCTCAAACCAGTCGACCAATGCGTCAACTGACCGCCACCGCCGACCGGCACGGATACGCCGCGCTGCTGGGCTGGCTGACCGGCCACGGCCGCCTGGTCGACAGGAAGTATCCGGTCTCAGGGGGTCACTTCATGCCCGCCCTCCGCGCACACTGAGCCCCTTGGGCAAAGGGTGATCGGGCGGGCCGAGTTCGACGTGCACGCGCCGCGATCGGAATGCGTCCCGCCAGCTGAAGATCATGTGGCAGATGCACGGAAGAGCGGGCTTCATGCTGCTTGGCCACCACGACCTGCTCGGTTGATCTCACGCACGGGCACCACCGGAAGTGCGCCAGAGTTGTTTGCGTCCCCGACCATCGAGTCGACATGACCTCGCCCGATGATCTTCATTCCGATTGACGGCGTTGCCGTGGGCGTAGCCGCCAGCTGGACACACGGCCGAAATGGGTTAGCTACAGCGACAGCTCATAGGCCAGGAGTCGGCGGTCGTTCCACTGCTGGTCGCTTGCGGGCACCCGCTGGAAGCCCAGGCGGCTGTACAGGCGCTGAGCCGAGTCCATGATCGTCTGAGTGGAGAGCACCATCCGGCTTCGGCCGAAGCCACGCGCATGCTCGATGCAAGCAGTGACCAGCGCCGCGCCGATGCCGCTCCCGCGCGCATACGATGCCGTGGCCAGCAGCCGGATCTCCGCGTCATGATCGCCGGCGAGGTGAACCAGTGGACTTCCGGCGTGACAGACGACCACGTGACCCGCCAGAAGCCCGTCGGCTTCGGCGACATACGTCCACGTGGCGGGTAGGGCGAAGCGTCCTGCCACATCTGTGACGAGGTGGCCGTATCCATCGGGCGTGTAACCCTCGCCGACGAACACTTCGTCCAGTAGACGAGCGGCCTGCTCGAAGTCGGCCATCCCGATGCCGCGGACGATCAAGGACTTCCCCATGTCACGGAGAAGATCCTAACCGGGGGCAGCACGCGGTGCACCCGTCGCCGCCGTTGGACGACGACGGGCTGTTCCCCATGCGGATCTGCCGCAGACCGCGCGCTACAGAACGTCATGACAAGCGGATCGAGTCGGCTTCCGGTCGTGCCGATGTGCGCGCCTCGCCGGTCTCATCCGGTAGAACGGTGAGCGGCCACGACTGGTGTGGGCGAGAGAGCAGGTGAGTTGTCGTGGAGAACCCGGACGTGGGTGCGGCTGGCGTATCGCGGGTTTACGTTGACATGGTTGGAGACCTGTTCCACGCGGGCCACGTGTCGCTCCTGCGGGAGGCGCGATGCCATGGTGACTGGCTGGTCGTCGGCGTGCTGTCCGACGACACCGCAGCCTCCTACAAGCGTCGTCCCATCATGACCCTTGCCGAGCGTGTCGCCGTGATCGAGGCGTGCAGGTACGTCGACGAGGTGATTGAGGACGCCCCGTTTCAGGTGACCGCAGAGTTTCTTGCCGAGCATGGGATCACCACCGTGGTGCACGGTGACGACCTGTCGCCCGAGGGGGCCGAGTTCGTATACGGGCCGGCTGCAGCAGCCGGAAAGGTCGCTTACGTTCGGCGCACGGGAGGAATCTCCACCACCCAGTTGATTCAGCGGGTGCTCGACGCGGCCGCCTCGCGAAATGACTGACCGGATCTGCCGCGATCCGCGCGTCGACCGACTGCGTGCCGGTAACTGAGCTAGGCGTTAGCGCGGAGGCTGGCGGCCGATAGCCAGCGGCACGCTTTCCCTCGGGGCATGCGGATCTTTGTACGTCAGCGCGTACCTGGCTCTGTAGCGGAACCAGCTCACCGGCATCCCGCTGCAGGACAGCTTCCAGCAGCGGGTCTTCGGCCCGCTCGGCCTGCGCCAGACGCTCCTGCCGGCACCCGCCCAGGCCGACATCCCCGCTCCGCACCCGCGGGGTTACGTGTACGGCACGAACGTGGAGATCCTAGACGACCCTGCGCTGCGGGCCGCCCAGCAGGCCGCCGCCGCCCGCGGCGCGCTGCTGCCCAGGGACGTCACCGACAACAGCCCGTCGTGGGCATGGGCGGCGGGGACGCTCGGCGGGATCTTCCAACGCCGCCATCGCCGCCCGGCCGCACGTCACCGAGAAGGCCGTCGACAAGCACATGGACAACATCCTGTTGAAGCTCGACCTGCCGCCGACCCTCGACGACAACCGCCGGGTCCTGGCCGTGCTGGCGTGGCTCGACGCTACCTGAGCGCCACTGCGGCAGCCGCCACAGCGGGTAGCACAGGTCGTTCTCCACGAGCCGCGGAGACGGCCTGGCCTCACCCATAGCGCCCAGCGCGTACACGTGCGGGCAGCCCGGCACGGTCAGGTCGGGGCCGACGTTGATCCGCCCTCCCCTGCCGGCGAGCAGCCCGCCGGTGCGGATGCCGTTGTGAGACTTGGGCCGCTTCTCCCGCACCACACTGCCAGAGCCGTCCACCACCCGCTGCCGCCGGACCTTCAACGGGCGCCACCAGGGGCCGGCCGGCGACGTCGGCTTCGCATGCTTCACCCGACTGCCCGGCACCAGTCCCGGCGTGGGCCTGCCCGACGCGGACACAGCGACGAGCAGCGTCAGGTGTGTGCCTGCGCCACCAGGTGCGGCACGCAGCGGGGACCGGTGTGAGCCACCGCGCCTGGTGGCGGTTCGCTGTGAATGTCTTCAGGCGTCACGGACCCGGAAGACGAGCGCGCCTGCGACCAGGGCGGCAGTGGCGTACGCCGCTAGCACGCCCAGGCTCCGATGCGGGTGGTCGTGGCGATGTCGCGGTTCGTCTCGCCGTGCAGGCCGAGTCGGCCCGGCTGACCACAGCCGGGCTGCCCGACGAAGGCGCGCGCAGGCTCACCGCCATCGGCGACACCGCCCGCACCGCGCTGACCGAGGTGCGCCCCGGCAGCACCCGGCTCATCGTGCGCGGCACGGTCGGCGCCCTCGATCCCGGCTGCGCTGAAGGCGCTGACACCGCGGGAGACCGAGGTGTTGTGCCTGATCGCCGAAGGGCTGTCCAACCCGGAGATCGCCGCCCGGCTCGTGGTCGGCGAGGAGACGGTCAAGACCCACGTCAGCCGCGTGCTGGGCAAGCTGGGACTGCGCGACCGCACCCAGGCGGTGGTGGTGGCCTACGAGTCAGGGCTGGTCGTGCCCGGCCGGTCGCCGCGCACCGACCCTTGACGCGAGCGCCGGAGCGCGCGTCCACGTGCCGCACGGGCGAGGGCGGGTCGGCGAGGTCGCGATGGGCGCGTGCCGGGCCGTCGTGGGCGCGCGCCTGCTCACCCGCCTGATCCGTTTCGCACCGCCGGTGGCGGCATGGTCACCGTCACGATGAGGCCGCCCTCCTTACGCGCTTGTGCCCTCACGGTGCCGTGGTGTGCGGCGGTGATCGAGGCGACGATGGCCAGCCCGAGGCCGTAGCCGTGACCGCCGACGCGTTCCTGTAGTCGCTGGAAGGGCTCGAAGAGGGCGGGCACGGCGTGATCCGGGATGACCGGACCGGTATTCGCGACGACCAGGCTCGCCTCGTCGTCCACGGTGGCCGTCGTGATCCAGATGTCGCCGTCGGGGACGTTGTATCTGGTGGCGTTGTCGACGAGGTTGGCGATGAGGCGTTCCAGAAGTACCGGGTCGCCGGATGTCATCGTGGGTTCGAGCGAGGTGTGCAGCCGCCGGCCGGCCGTGTCGGTGACGTCCAAGACGTCCTCAGCGACGGTGGCCAGATCGACCGGTGCGTGGTCGGTGAGGCCGCGTTCGCTGCGGGCGAGGGTGAGCAGCGAGTTGATGAGCCGGTCGGCGTGGTCGACGGCGACGCGCACATCCCGGCCCATGGCGCGTAGCTCTTCGCTGGTCGCGGCGGGTTTGGCGAGGACCACGTCGAGGGTGGTGCGCATGACGGTCAGCGGGGTGCGCAACTCGTGCCCGGCGTTGGCGACGAACCGCCGTTGGCTGTCGAATGCGGCCTGGAGGCGGCTGAGCATGCTGTCGAACGTGTCGGCGAGTTCGCGTAGTTCGTCACGCGGTCCGTTCAGTGCGACCCGGGCGGTCAGGTTGTGCTCGGAGGCGGCCTGGGCGGCGGCGGTGATCTGATGGACCGGGCGCAGGACCCGGCCGGCGACGATCCATCCGGCGAGCGCGGCCAGCAGGCCGGCCGCGGCGAGTGTGATCAGGGAGTAGCGCAGCAGGTGGGCCAGGGTCGTGTCGCGCTGGTAGGTGGCACCGCGCTCGGCGGCGTGCTTGCACTCGGTGCGCTGCAGCTCGTCCTCCATGGGGCAGGGGGCCAGGTTGGGCTGTTCGTCCCGGCACGCCTCCCGCGCGGCCAGATAGACCGGGTCGGCCTCCAGCTCGGCTCGGGAGACGTTCTGCAGCCGCCCGCCGATCGCCAGGTTGCCGTCCTCGCTGGGGTCGGACATGTCGATGTCGTGGCTGCGCATGCACACGGCGAAGGCGCGCAGCTGCTGCATCTCCTTGGCGGTCGGGGTCGGGTTTCCCGCCGGCAGGCTGGCCACCAGGCCGTAGGTGACCGCGATGATGGTAGCGCCGAAGGCGATGAACAGCGCGGTGTAGAGCAGGGTCAGCCGCACCCGGATGGTCAGTCGGGGGGTGCTCACATCCGGTATCCCTTACCGACGACTGTTTCGATCAGCGGGGGTTCGCCGAGCTTGCGACGTAGGCGGGCCATCGTCACCGACACGACGTTGCTGAACGGGTCGGCGGTGGCGTCCCAGACGTGTTCGAGCAGTTCTTCGGCGCTGACGACGTTGCCGTCGGCGGCCAGCAGCATCTCCAGGATCGCGAACTCCTTGCGGGTCAGCGACAGGCTCTGGTCACCGCGGGTGGCGCGGTGGCGGGCCCGGTCGACGGTGAGGTCCCCGCGGCGCACGACCGGCGGCGCGGACGGTGCGCGCCGGCCGAGCGCGCGTACCCGGGCGAGCAGTTCGGTGAACGCGAACGGCTTGCCGAGGTAGTCGTCGGCGCCGAGCTCGAGGCCGTCGACCCGGTCGTCGACGCCGGCGGCCGCGGTGAGCATCAGGATCCGGGCATCGCGGCCGGCGAGGGTACGGCACACCTGGTCGCCGTGCACTGCGGGCAGGTCCCGGTCGAGGACGATCACGTCGTACGCGGTGAGCTCGGCCTCGGTGAGTGCGGCTGAGCCGTCGTTGACGACGTCGACGGCCAGGCCGGCGTCGCGCAGCCCTTCGGCGATCCGGTCGGCCAGCACGACGTGATCTTCTGCCACCAGCACTCGCATGGCGCCCATTGTGCCTGGCCGGACATGACATCAGTGCTACAGCGGCTGTAGCGCTGATGTCACCGGCCGCGGCGTAGACCTATCGGCCATGAGACGAATGTTCGCCCTACCTGTCCTGATCGCCGGGCTCGCGATGGCCGCCGGGTGCAGCCCGGCGTCCGAGCCGGGGATCCCCACCGCCAACGGCAGCGCCGCTGCCGGCCCGAGCGCAGGCTCGGCCGACCTGACCGCCTACGTCGGCTGCATCCGAGACAAGGGCGTGCAGGTGCCGGATCCGGCCCCGGGCGTCCAGCCCAGGGCGTGGATCCGGCAGCAGGCCGAGGCGAACCCCGCGTTCGACGCCGCCGACATCGCCTGCCACCACCTGCTGCCCGCCGGGGCCGAACCGCCGGCCCCCACGATCTCGGCACAGGAACTGGAACAGCTGCGCGCCTTCGCCATCTGCATGCGTGCCCACGAGATCGAGATGACCGACCCCACCCCCGACGGCAACATGCGCATCGGCGGACGGCTCGAGCACGTCACGAGGGCCCAGCTGGAAGCCGACCCGGCTTTCAAGGCAGCGCACCAGGCGTGCAAGGACAAACTGCCCGTGGAAAGCGAGAAGAAGTGACCAGGCCCTTCCGTGCCACGCTCGTGACCGGCGCCGCGTTGGCGGTGGCCGCCGCGGTCGCCGCCGCCGCGCTCGGGATCGGCGGCGAGCCTCAAGCCACGACGGCCGGCACCGCGCCCGCACCGGCGACCGCCGCGGTGACCCGTACCACGCTGACGCAGACGCAGCAGGTCAGCGGCACGCTCGGCTACGGTGAGCCGGTCACGGTCAACGGCCCCGGCAGCGGTGTGATCACCTGGCTGCCCGCTGCCGGCGCGGTGATCGGCCGGGGCCGGCCGGTGTACAAGGTCGACAACCGGCCGGTGTCGCTGTTCTACGGCGGTCTGCCGCTGTACCGGCCGCTGCACAGCGGTGACACCGGCGACGACGTCCACGAGGTGGAAAGCAACCTGGCCGCCCTCGGCTACACCGGTTTCACCGTCGACAGGTCCTACAGCGCGTCGACCGCGGCTGCGGTGCGCAAGTGGCAGAAAGCCACCGGCCGCCCGCAGACCGGCGTGTTCGACCCGGCCGGCGTCGTGCGGGCCCCGTCCCGGTTGCGGGTCAGCGCGCTGACGGGGCACCTCGGCGACCGCGCCGACGGCCCGATCCTGACCTACACCGGCACCACCCGGATGGTGCGCATCGCCCTCGACGTGGGCCTGCAGGGCCTGGTCAAGCGCGGCATGACCGCGACGGTGACACTGCCCGACGGCAAGACCGTCGACGGCACCGTCGCCACCGTCGGCTCGGTGGCCACCGCGGGACAGGCCCCCACCGACCCGGCGACGATCGCGGTGACGGTCACCCTCGCCCGGCAGGCCGCACTCGGCACCCTCGACCAGGCACCGGTCGCGGTCAAACTGGTCTCGGCGAGCGTGCCCGATGCGCTCACCGTCCCGGTCGCCGCGCTCGTCGCCCTGTCCGAGGGCGGCTACGGCGTACAGGTCGTCACCGGGTCCGCCAGCCGATACGTCCCCGTCGAGCTGGGCATGTTCGCCAACGGGCGGGTCCAGGTCACCGGCGACGGCATCGCCGAGGGCACCCTCGTCGGAGTCCCGTCATGATCACCCTGGACGGTGTGGGCAAGACGTACCCCGGTGGCGTGCACGCGCTGCGCGACGTGTCGCTGACCGTCGACGCGGGCGAGATGGTCGGCATCGTCGGGCCGTCCGGATCCGGCAAGTCCACGATGCTGCACCTCATCGGGGCCCTGGACCTGCCGACGACAGGGACGGTGACCATCGCCGGACAGGAGCTGTCACGGCTGTCGGACCGCCGGCTGTCGGCGTTGCGCGGGCGTACCGTCGGCTTCGTCTTCCAGCAGTTCCACCTCGCCGCCGGCGTGTCCGCCCTCGACAACGTCGCCGACGGGCTGCTGTATGCCGCAGTGCCACTGCGGGAGCGCCGACAGCGTGCCGAACAGGCGTTGACGAGGGTCGGGCTGGGCCACCGCCTGGCCCACCGCCCGCACCAGCTGTCCGGCGGCGAGAAGCAACGCGTCGCCATCGCCCGCGCCGTCGTCGGCGACCCTGCGCTGCTGCTCGCCGACGAACCGACCGGAAACCTCGACTCGGTGTCCGGCACGCAGGTCCTGCAACTGCTACGCGACCTGCACACCGCCGGCACCACGATCGTCGTCATCACCCACGACCGCGACGTCGCCGCGGGCCTGCCGCGCCGGGTCGACCTTCGCGACGGACAGGTGATCACATGAGCGCACCCGGCGCCCCCGCAGGAACACCACTGACCAAGAAAGGCGACGCCATGAGCGTGCTGTCGCGTCTGCTGCCCGGCGACCTGATCCGGGTCGGCGCCGCCGGCCTGCGCACCCGGCCCCTGCGGGTGGTCCTGTCCGCCCTGGGCATCGCCATCGGCATCGCCGCCATGGTGTGCGTCGTCGGCATCGCCAGCTCCAGCCGCGAAGGCCTCAACCGGCAACTGGCCGCGCTCGGCACCAACCTGCTGCGCGTGGCACCGGGCCAGACCATCAGCGGCGAGCAGGCACACCTGCCCGCGGACTCGGTGGCGATGATCGGCCGGATCCCGCCGGTCACCTCCGCGACCGCGACCGCGGCACTGACCGACGTGCACGTCTACCGCAACGACCACATCCCGCCCATAGAGACCGGCAACCTCCGGGTTTACGCCGCGCGCACCAACCTGCTCGACACCGTCGGCGCGCAGGTGGCCAGCGGCGTTTTCCTCAACGACGCCACCGCCCGGTACCCGGCGGTGGTCCTCGGTGCGAGCGCCGCCGCACGGCTGGGGCTCACCGTCGCCTCCCCCGACACCCGGGTATGGCTCGGTGGCCAGTGGTTCACCGTCATCGGCGTCCTGCACCCGGTCCCGCTCGCACCCGAGCTGGACTTCGCCGCCCTCGTCGGCTGGCCCGAAGCCGTCGCGCATCTGCAGTTCGACGGATACCCCACCACCGTGTACACCCGCGTGCGTGACGACGCCGTCCTCGCGGTGCAGGCCGTCCTCGCCGCGACCGCCAACCCCGAACACCCCAACGAGGTACGCGTCTCCCGCCCCTCCGACGCCCTCAGCGCCAAACAGGCCGCCGACACGACGCTCACCGCCCTGCTGCTCGGCCTGGGCGCCGTCGCGCTGCTGGTGGGCGGAGTGGGCGTGGCGAACACGATGGTGATCTCCGTGCTCGAACGACGCCCCGAGATCGGTCTACGCCGCTGCCTGGGTGCCACCCGCGGCCACATCCGCATCCAGTTCCTGGCCGAGTCACTGCTCCTGTCCGCACTCGGGGGCCTGGGCGGCGCACTGCTCGGCATCGCCGTGACCACCGGATACGCCGCCTACCAGGACTGGCCCGCGGTCGTACCCCTATGGGCCACCGCCGGCGGCGTGGCCGCCACGCTGATCATCGGCGGCTGCGCCGGGGTCTACCCGGCCTGGCGGGCCGCCCGCCTCTCCCCCACCGAGGCGCTCACTGCGCCGTGACAGAGCGAACAGACGACACACCCGCCCAGGCCACCCGCAACGGACTGCCTGGGCGGGTACGGCGTACACAGGCCGGCGCGGCGTCGCCAGTCGCAGGAGGTGCGGGAAGACCATGGCGTAGGCCGACGTCGACCGCGAGCGAAGCCAGGAGCGCCGGTGGCCGTGAGGGGTCGTCGGCAGGCTGGAACACCTGCCAGTGGGCGAGGTAGCCCTCGGTGCTCTGCATATCGACAGCCGTCACGCATCCCCCGTGCGGGCCGCCTCGGGCGAAAGCCATTTCCGCATTCCTTCGAATGCGGAGGTGCCGCCGAGGACAATGGGCTGCGCAGTCTCCCGGGCGAGGCGGAGGAGGATCCTGTGGGCTGTCTGTTCGTGATGTACGCCGCCGTGTTCCCCCGCCTCGGGCTGATTGCCATCTGGGTTCTGCGGCCGGGTCTCGTCGATGCTGCGTTCGATACGTGGATCTGGCCGCTGCTCGGCTTGGTCTTCGTGCCGTTCGCGACGCTCCTGTACGTCGTGCTCTACCACATCGGGGGGCTGACCTGGTGGGAGTGGTTCTGGGTAGGCGTCCTGGCCGTCTTCGACATCGGGCAATGGGGCATGACCCTGCGATATCGCCGCAAGCAGGCGGCATAGGCACCTGTAGGGCGGAGCCGCGTCCGCCGGTTCGTCCTGCACCCCCGGTGCGACCTCCACGGCGAGGTAGGGTCCCTCGGTCGATGCGCCGCGCCGGGCTGCTGATCGTCGCGGGTGCACCCGACGTCGTACGCGGGCAGTCGCATTCCGGCAACGTCTCCGCTGCAGAACTGGTCCGGACCTGCTGGTGATGTACGACATGACGGCAGCGTCGGCCCACCTGTGGTGTTGATGATCGGCGGCCGGACACGGTCGCGCTGGTCGCTGTGTGTTGCCGCGCGCAGCCTGCCCGGTTGCCATCCGCAGCGCCGCGGTCGATCCCGTTCCCGGGCGACCGGGCCGACGTCACCGGTGACGGTTCACGCCAGGCACGGTCAGCGCAGGCGGACCGGGGACCGGTGGTCGTCGGCGGGCAAGTCCCCGTCGAGGACTACGGCCATGACCTCCATCCGTTCCAGATCGGCCTGCCCGGACCGGATCGTGGCGAACGCGGTGTCGGCGGCGTCGCGCCCGGTGCTCACCCGGATCAGCGACGGCCGTGGCGCCAGCCGGGTCGCATCCCAGACCTGCCACTGACCGCCGGTCGCCGTCTCGACCACGGCGTGGAAGTCCATCGGGCTCAGCCCGGGGGCGTACACGCCGACCACCCGGGCCGGCACCTCGACCGCCCGGCACAGGGTTGCCACCAGGTGGGCGTAGTCGCGGCACACCCCGCGCCCGTCGAGCAGGGTGTCCGCGGCGTCGGTGGTCGGCCCGCTGGCCGCCGGCGTGTACTGCAGATGCTCGAAGACGTAGTCACAGATCGCCTCGACCCGCTGCGCCGGATCGTCGAGGCTGCCGAACTCCCGTCGGGCGAAGCCGGTCATCCGGTCTGCCGGGCAGTACCGGCTCGGCAGCAGCGCGGTGAGAAGCTCCCACTCGGTCGGCCGTTCGGGCTCACCGGGCCGGTCGGCGACCACCGCCCGGTACGAGATCGAAAGCTCGCCGGGCGCCGCCGAGAATAGGTGCCTGCGATTGCCGTCGGGGCCGCGGACCACCCGCGCCTCGAGCACCCGTTGGTTGCCGACGACCGAGAACTCGTCTTCCACCGTCCGACCCGGACGCACCCCGACCCCCACTCCCAGCGCGAACTCGGCCGGCTCGACCACCGTGAACGTCAACTCGCAGGCGACCTCGGCTCGCTGAACTTCCACCGGGTATGTCATCGTGCTCCGCCTTCACCAAGTGGGTTGTCGACGGCGATGACGCCGACGCTCCGGTCGCCGGTGAGTCGGCCGCTGGGAGCCCCGACGTAGGTTCCCGACGTCGGGGCGACATCGGTGTAGTCGCGCCCGACGGCGACAGTGACATAACCGCTGTGTGCGCGGCGACCGTGGCAAGGGTCCAGGGCCAGTGCGGTCGCGACGCCGTCCTGGGCGACGATCACTTCCACCCAGGCATGCGTGCCGCCCTGCCCCAGCAGGTGTCCCGATACGTACCGGGCCGGCAGCCCGGCCAGCCGACACAGGGAGATCATGATGTGGGCGTAGTCCTGGCACACCCCGATGCCGCCGGCCAGGGCCTGCGCGGCGGTGGTCACGACGCTGGTCGTCCCGAAGCCGTAGGACATGGTGGCATGGACCGCGGAGCAGATCCGCTCGGCGACGTCGGCCGGTTCGCCGCCCGCTCGGACCAGGTCGGCGGCCAGCTGACGCAACCGGTCGTCGGGAGCGGTCAGCGAGGTGGGAGCGTGCAGGGCCGCATCACGCAGCGCCGCAGCGGGCAGCGGGAGCCGGTCGCCCCGGACGCGTTCGAGCACGGCGACGACCCGGAACTCGACCTCCCGCTCGACGCGCGCGGCCGTCACCCGTACGACGGTGTTGCCGCAGGCGTCCTGCCGGGTCCGATGCTCGGCCCGGGCCCCGCTGATCTCCAGCAGGTGGGCGCGCCGGTACAGGTCGCCGTGCCGGGGACGCGGCACGATCACCAGCCGCTGCGACAGCACGCTGACCGGGCTCTCGTAGGTGTAGCGGAACCGCTGCTCGATGCGGTACGTGATCCGCCGCGCCGATTCCAGGTCCAGCCCGGCAGGGTCGAGCATCGGCGCGGACAGGATCGACCGCCGGACGCCGGTCACGGTGGCACCTCGAACGTGTCCTGTGCCCGCCGCAGCTCCATGGCATGAATCCTGAGGCCGCTATGTTTCGTCCACGCTATCGCCGCGCCTGCGGTCACCATCACGGGCGCCGTTGCGATTGCCCGCGTCCCGATTGACGAACCTCCGAAACCCGCGTCGGGCGACTGCTGCGCGTCCGACACGCCTGCTGACATCCACGGCCCTGTCCGGGTCAGCGATGCGCCTGAACGAGTGGGTGTTGTCGTGGGCGACGGGCGGCGCTGTCCGAGCCGGAACTGTCGGCGGACGGTGTTGTAGCGGTGCCGCCATCGGGTCCGGCAGTCGCGTAACGACCGACGTGTCGAACGACCTGATCGAGCACAACCGGGGTTTCGGTGCAGTTGGGGAGACGTTAGGGTAGGCAGGTCGCCCTAGACCTCGGTGGCCGGATCGTGCTGCACGGCACCGATTCGCCTGCCAGGTGAGGGGTCCCATGACCAGGTCAACGCCGTGGAAAACCCTGCGTCCGGCTGGGCCCGATCGGGTGGCGGTGCGGGCGCCGGCGGAGCGCCCCCGGCAGCGGCCCCGTTACCCTGCCGCGCGCCGCACCGAGGTGTTCGACCACATGCAGGGTCTTCGGGTGGACGATCCCTACCGATGGCTGGAGGACGGCGAAGATCCACAGGCGAAGGTGTGGTCATCCGAACAGGATGCCCTGCTGGCGGCGCACAGACGCACCTGGCCGCTGCGGGAGCCGTTCCGGGCGCAGGTGGCCGCCTTGTTGGCGATCGGTGACGTCAGCACGCCGGTCTGCCGGGGTGACCGCAAGTTCTTCTACCGGCGCGAGGCCGGTCACGAGCATCGGGCATTCCTGTCCATCGACTCCGGCGACACCGAGCGGATGCTGATCGACCCGATGCTGATCGACCCGACCGGGCGGACGCTCATCGACTTCGCGGAGCCCTGCATCGAGGGCCGGCTCGTGGCGTACGGGCTGTCGGTGAACGGCACCGAGGACTCCGAGCTGTATGTGCTCGACGTCGCCACCGGCAAGGTCGTGGATGGCCCCATCCACCGATCCCGGTACACCGACATCGCGTGGCTTCCCGGCGGGGAGGCGTTCTATTACGTGCGCCACCTGCCCTTCGATGCGGTTCCGGGTGGTGAGGGCCACCTGCACCGCCGGGTCTACCTGCACCGGGTGGGCGCCGACCCGGCGACGGACGTGCTGATCGCCGGCGCGGACGCCACACCGGGCCGCAACTTCCACCTCGCCGTCTCCGCCGACGGGCGGTGGTTGACCCTGATCGACCGGCAGGGCACCGACCCCCGCGACAACGTGCGGGTGGCTGACCTCACCGGCGGGTCGATCGAGGATCCCGCGTTCACGACAGTGCAGCGGGAGGACGCCGACGCACGCACCACCGTGCATCATCGGGGCGGCCGGGCCTACATCCGGACCGACCGGGATGCGCCCCGCGGCCGGCTGTGTGTCGCCACACCCGGGCGGCTGGAGTACGCCGACTGGTGCGACCTGATCCCCGAGGACCCGGAGGCGGTGCTCACCGACTACGCGGTCCTCGATGCCGTCGACCTGCCGCGACCGTTGCTGCTGGTATCGCGCACCCGCCACGCGATCAGCGAGCTCGCCGTGCACGACCTGGCCACCGGGGAGTGCGTGAGCACCGTGGCGCTGCCCGGGTCGGGCAGTATCGGCGGGCTTCGCACGACCTTGGCCGACAGCGGCGAAGCCTGGTTCAGCTACTCGGACTTCGCCAATCCGTGGGCGGTCTACCGGTTCGATGCCGCGGACGGCTCGGTCACGCCGTCGGCGCGGCCGCCGGGAGATCGTGCACCCGTCCCGCTGGAGGTTTCGCAGGTGACCTATCTGTCCGGTGACGGGACCGAGGTGCGGATGTTCGTGGTCGCCGCCCGGCATGCTCCTGCCGGGCCACGTCCCACCATCCTCTACGGCTACGGCGGCTTCAACACGCCCGTCCGCCCATCGTGGTGGGCGACCACCGCCGCCTGGGTGGCCGCGGGCGGCGTCTTCGCCATGGCGAGCCTGCGCGGCGGAGGCGACGAAGGAGAGATGTGGCATCGGGCGGGGATGCTCGACCGCAAGCAGAACGTCTTCGACGACTTCAGGGCCGCTGCCCAGTGGCTGATCGGACACGACGTGACCACCCCCGAACAGCTGTGCGTCATGGGCGGCTCGAACGGTGGACTGCTGGTCGGTGCGGCGCTCACCCAGTTTCCCGAACTCTTCGCCGGTGGCGTCTGCGGGGCTCCGCTGCTGGACATGCTGCGCTACGAGCGCTTCGGACTCGGCATGACCTGGACCGGCGAGTACGGCACCGTCGCCGACCCGGAGCAGTTCGGCTGGCTGCGGGCGTACTCGCCCTACCACAACGTGCACGAGGGCATCGACTATCCGGCCGTCCTGTTCACCGTCTTCGACGGCGACACACGCGTGGACCCCCTGCACGCGCGCAAGATGGCGGCCGCGCTGCAACACGCCGCTTCGGGAACCCGGCCGATTCTCGTGCGGCGCGAGAAGGATGTGGGGCACGGGCAGCGCGCGGTGACGCGTACCGTCGAACTCACCGCCGACGAGTTGGCCTTCGCGGCCGCGGCCACCGGCCTGCAAAGCTGGTCCGCGACAAGACCACCCGCGCACGCGGCAGCCGGCGACTCCCTGCGCTGAGACGTTCGGCAACAACACCCCGCACTCCGGCGAAGCCTCTACCGGCCCACCCGGCCGCGCACGCTGCCGGGTGGTGATCGGCGTGCCGGACGGCCAGACTTGCCTTGCCCGGTGGACGCGGAGCGTTGCGGGCGGTCAGCTGATGGGCCGGCAGCAGCCGCAGCATGACCTTCTGCCGCTGGGGCCGGCGGGTGCAGGTCAGGCGGGCGACGTCGGCGGCGGACTCGATGACGACGCGTCCCGCGCCGCGGGCGTCGACGTCGCCGTGCACGACCACGCGTTCGGGCGGAAAGCCTGCGGCCATGGCGAGCTGCCACTGGCCGGTGGAGTACACGGCCAGGCCCAGTCCGGCTTCGTTGATCCATCGCAGCAGGCCGCGGCTGAGCAGCGCTTTGGCGGCGTAGTAGACCTGGGCGGGGCCGAATGCGGCTCCGTAGGCGGCGCACCGTTCCCGGACGTCGGCTTCGTCCAGAACGTATGCCGGGGTGCCGAACTCCTCCTCGACTTCCATCAGCGGCACGCCGCCGAGGCTGATGCCGCTTCGACCGTGTTCGGTGGTCAGCGGCCACATCGCGCGGTCGGGCCAGCGGGGCGGGAGGGAGGAGCGCAGCGAGGGCAGGACGTCGCCGAGGGTCATCGTGATCCCTGCGAGGTCAGTACTGAGATGGCTGGGGCGAAGGCCGGCTGGGCCGCGGCATCGGCGGGCTCCAGCGGGGACGCGGTCGGTGTCACGTCACCATGACACCCGGGCCGGAGGTCGCCGACCAGGGTCTTGACGTGATCGCTACGGCGGTGGGCTGTTTCTTGACGCCAAGACGGCGCCTGCCCCGATCGCGGGTCACACGTCACCGGCGTCGTGCTCCCTTCATCGATGACGCCGCCTTCAGGCATGCGTGAACAGCCGTCGATGCCGCCCATCTGCCGGCAGTCGCGGTGGGTGGTCGGTGCGGGGAGCGCGCGGCTGGTATTGCGTTGTCCGACCCGCCGTTCAGTCCTCGGGTGGGGGCGGCTGCTTGCGGGTCGCGTCGGCGAACATGCTCAGCAGCGTCGCGAACTGCGCACGCTGTTCGGGGGTGAATGCTGCCAGCAGCCGCTCGAGCATGGCATGCCTGAACGCTCGGGCGCGCTGGTGCAGGGCCGCTCCGGCGGCGGTGATCTCGATCAGGGTCTCGCGGCGGTCGTCTGCGGCGGCCTGCTTGCGGACCGCGCCGTGAGCCACGGCTCGCGAGATCAGCCTGCTGGCCGTGGAGTGGGTGACCGACAGCGCCGCGGCGACGGCGGTGACGGTCAGCGGGCCGTCGGCCACCGCGTTGACCACCAGAATCGTCGAGGTTTCCACCGGCCCGGCCGGATCGTCCACGACCGCAGGCGGCTCCAGCAGGCGCCGCAGCCGGATCAGCGCCTGGTCGATGTCGGCGATCGCATCGGGTCTGCCACCCTCGGACATGTATGTATAGTACATGCGAATGCGGAGGTGGTGTCGATGGGGATCCTGGTCACCGGGGCCAGCGGCAACGTCGGCACTGTCGTAGCCAGGGCGCTGACCGATTCCGGCGCTGCGGTGGTGGCGGCCACGCGCAGCGGACGGGCCGTCGGTGGCGCACGGGGTGTGGTCTTCGACTTCACCGACGCCGCGACCTGGCCGGGCGCCTTCGCCGACATCGAGTCGATGCTGCTGGTACGCCCTCCTGCGGTGGGCAACGTCCGCCGCGATCTGCTTCCCGCGCTGTCGGCCGCCCGCGCGCACGGAATGCGGCACGTGGTGTTCCTGTCCCTGCAGGGCGCCGAACG
The DNA here is from genome assembly GCF_040675365.1 of Catellatospora sp. NPDC049609. Classification (NCBI taxonomy): domain Bacteria; kingdom Bacillati; phylum Actinomycetota; class Actinomycetes; order Micromonosporales; family Micromonosporaceae; genus Catellatospora; species Catellatospora sp. NPDC049609. Next base: position 71,066 of record NZ_JBFAOU010000017.1, read on the forward strand.
CAACCGCCTCGTCCCGCACGCGACCGTCGAGGCGTGGCTGCGCGGCAGCGGCATGCGGTGGACGTTCCTGCGCGCGGGGTTCTTCTGCCAGAACCTGTCCACCGTCCACGCCGCCGACATCCGCGACCAGGACCGGATCATGGTGCCGGCCGGCGACGGGGCGACCTCGTTCGTCGACGCCCACGACATCGGCCACGTCGCAGCGGCCGCGCTGCTCGACCCGGGCACGCACGCGGGGCGGGCGTGGACGCTGACCGGCCCGCACGCCCTGACCTATCACGACGTCGCCGCCCTGCTGTCGGCCGAACTCGGCCGCACCATCGCCTATCCCCGGCCCGGCGCCTTGGCCTATGCCCGCCACGCCCGCCACCGCCTGCGCATGCCCTGGCCCATGGTCGCCGTCACCACCGCCATCTACACCACCGCCCGCCTGGGCCTGGCCGCCGCCGTCACCGGCGACGTACGCGCCGTGCTGGGCCGCGACCCGATCGACTTCGCCGAGTTCGCCCACCGCGAGCGCGACAGCTGGACGACCACCCCCGGGAGACATACGTGAAGATTGCCCTCATCGGCGCGACCGGCCGCACCGGCCGCCTGCTCGCCCCCGTGCTGACCAGCCGCGGCCACCAGGTCAGCATCCTGGTCCGCGATCGCGCCAGGCTGGCCGACCTGGCCGACCTGCCCGGTCTGCGGATCGTCGACGGCGACGTCACCGATCCGGCAGCCCTGGCGCGGCTGGTCGAGGGCGCCGACGCGGTCGTGTCCGCGCTCGGCCCGACCGGCAAGCAGCCCGACCTGCACACCCGCACCGCCGGCCACCTCGTCGCGATCATGGACGGGCACGGGATGCGGCGGTTCGTCGGCATCAGCGGCGCGGGCGTCGACGCCCCCGGCGACCGCAAGTCCGGCCGCGACCGCGCCATCAGCTTCCTGATCAACAAGCTCGGCGGCGCGGTCGTCAAAGACAAGCCCGCCGAGCTCGCCGTGTGGTCGGCCAGCACCCTGGACTGGACCCTGGTCCGCCCCCCGCGGCTGACCGACACCCCACCGACCGGCGACGTCGAGCACCACGCCCACACCTCGACCCGCAAGACCACGATCAGCCGCGCCGACCTCGCCGCGTTCCTGGCCGATGTCGTCGAGCAGAACCTGTACGTTCGCCAGGCCCCGTTCGCCGCCAACGCATGACCTGCGACGGCGTCTTGGCACCGATGACCGGCGACGTTCCTCTCGGCTCACGGCGGTGCGGCCGACGGCCTTCGGCGGCCGGCGGGCTCAGGCTGCACATGTTCCGTGGCGTGCCCCGAAACGGTGGAGCGGCACACTGGTCGCCCTCGTGCGGTGCCATGTGCCGCTACGGTACTTCAACGTGGACGACATCTTCCCGGCGCTGGACCGGATCCGCGCGAAGCTGGAGTTGCTGCGGCAGGTGGAGGCCGAACACGGATTCGGGGTACACGTCGGCGGGCCGACGCCGATCCCGCCGCTGCCGCAGATGCCCGGCCTGGCCGAGGTGTACGCCCTGTTCGGCCGCCTGTACGGGGACAACTTCCGTTTCGATCCGCCGAAGGAGCTCCTCGACGGCGTGGCCTGGGCCGACCGGTACGACGATCCGGGCTGCCCCATGGGCACCCCGCTGATCATCGGTTCCGAACTGGCGACCATCCCGAAGAAGCTGCGCGCCGACATCCCGCGCAGCGGTCCGATCCGGCTCGACACGCAGGACCGGGACGTCTACTGGATGGACCCGGACGCCTACCTCTTCCTCTACGAGCACCCGGACGAAGAGGCCGAGTTCACCGTGCTCGCCCCGGACGTGGTGACCTTCTTCGACGAGGTGGTCCTCGGCCCCGGCTATCCGGCGATGGTCGACACCGTCTGCGGCGCCGGTGCCGCCGAACAGCGGCTGCGCCGGGGCCGGCACCGGGGCGCGTACGAGGACAACTGGCGGCGGCTGCTGAACACCGCGGGTCTTGCCGAATGACCTGGGTAACATGCCACACCGGCTGAGCCGCCAACGCCTCTGCAGGCTGTTGTACGGTCAGCGGCCTCCGCGGCGGAGTCGCCGCAGGGTTCGGTGAGCACACCTGCCGGGAGCGGTCACGTCATACCGTCTCGCCGGTGAACGCGGTCATCCGGATCGACACCAGGACGCCGGGCAGTTCGACACCGAGCTTGGCGACGTAGCGCGTCGGTGGTGTGCCGGGGAACCAGGTCGCGTACTCCTCGTTCATGCCGGCGAAGTCAGCCGGGCTCGCCAGCAGCACACCCACCTCGACGACGTCTTCCCAGGCCGCACCGGCCGCCCGTAGGACGGCGCGGCAGTTGGCCAGGGCCTGCCGGGTCTGCTCCTGGATCGTCGTGCCGGCCAGCGCGCCGGTGGCGACGTCGATGCCGACCAGGCCCGACACGTAAACCATGTCGCCTGCCTTCACGGCCTGGCTGTACACCGGCGAGCTGGGGGCCTCGGCCGTACTGACGATCTCGCGCACGCGTCACTCCACACCTGGAACGGCCCGGCGACGGTGAGCGTCGACGGGTCCGCCGCCGTGCAGACCCTCTACACCCGGCCGACCGTGCCGCTCGACCAGATCGGCACGTACGCCGTCGGCGCGGGCGCCAGCCGCACCCTGACCCTGACGTTCTACGTGCCGGGCCTCATCACCGCCGGGCAGCAGCTGCTGCTCGAAACGATCTGAACCTGCTGGGCCGAACCACGACGTGCCGCCGGGCCGAGCCCCGGCGGCACGTCCGCGCCACCGGGAGTACCGCATGCCCCTGACCGACCTGCCCGAAGAGCAGCTCCAGACCTACCGGCCCGAGCTACGCGAGCCCCTCGACTGGGACGTGTTCTGGCACGACACCCTGGCCCGGTCCGCCGAGCCCGCCGCCATCCCGAGCTACCGGCTGATCGACAGCGGTCTGCGGCTGCTGCGCACCTACGACGTGACGTTCCCCGGCTTCGACGGGGGCACCCATCCGAGCCTGGCTGCACCTGCCCGCCCAAAGCCGCGACCGGCTGCCCTGCGTCGTGGAGTACGTCGGCTACGGCGGCGGCCGCGGGCTGCCCCACCAACGCGTCATGTGGGCGGCCGCCGGATACGCGCACCTGGTCATGGACACCCGCGGGCAGGGCGCGACCTGGGCCGCGGGCCACACCCCGGACCCGGCCCCGGCCGGCGGCCCCGCCCACCCCGGCTTCGCCACCCGCGGCATCCACGACCCGGCCGCCTACTACTACCGCCGGGTGTACGCCGACGCCGTACGCGCGGTCGACGCGGCAGCCGCCCACCCTCGCATCGACGCCGGCCGCATCGCCGTGGCCGGGTCCAGCCAGGGCGGCGCGCTGGCGCTGGCCGCCGCAGGCCTGCGCCCCGCCGTCGCGGCCGCGCTGATCGACGTGCCGTTCCTGGCCGACATCCCCCGAGCGCTGTCGGCCGCCGCCGACGGCCCCTACACCGAGATCGCCCGCTACCTGGCGATACACCCCGACGCCGAAAGCAAGGTGCTGGACACCCTCGCCTATTTCGACGTCTGCTCGATGGCGGCACGGGCGCACGCACCGGCGCTGTTCTCCGTAGGCCTCATGGACCCGGTATGCCCTCCGTCGACGGTCTACGCCGCGTTCCACCTCTATCATGGGCCCAAGAGCATGCAGGTGTACCGGTTCGGCGGCCACGAGGGCGGCCACCACGCGCACGAGGCCCGGCAGTTGCGATGGCTGCGGCAGCTCTTCGACCACCACGGAGCCGCACTCACGCCACCGCCGCCGTGACGACGATGTTGTCCCGGTAGTGCCGGGTCGCCTCGTCGAACGGGCCGCCGCACGTGATCAGGCTCAGCCGGAGTGCGCCATCGCGGGCGAAGTAGCGCTCCAGAGGGATCTTCGTCTTGCGGAACTGTTCGACGGCGATGACCTGGAACCGCACGACACGGCGCGCGGAGTCCTGGACCTCGACCCGGTCGCCCTCGTCGAGGTCGCGCAGGCCGAAGAAGGCGCCCTTGCCCTGGCTGGAGCTGTCGACGTGTCCGGCGATGACGATGGAACCGCCCGCGGCCTCAAGACCTGGTCCGAACCTGTACCAGCCGACGTTGTCCACGCTGGGTGGGACGGCGAAGTCTCCCGTGCGGGGGTCGATGCCGACCGGTTGCACGCCGGCGTCGAGTCTCATGGCCGGGATCCTCAGCCGCACCGGCGCGGTGGCCTGCGAGGCTTGCGGCAGTGCGCCCGGTTGCACCGGCACCTGGCTTGCCAGGGGTGCCGGCGTCGGCGACGGGCTCGCCAGCGCCTGAACCTCGGCAGAGGGCTCGTCGGTGCCGGGACCGGCGCAGCCGGCAGCCAGGAGCGCGGCCGCGCCCAGCGAGCCGGTGATCAGGCTTCGCCGCGAGACGGAGGGCAGGCGCGCCCCGCGGTGGCGGGGCGCGCCTTCGGCGTTCGACCTCATCGGCTGGCGCGTCGGGTGGCCAGCCGCACGCCACCGGCCGTGAGCAGCAGCAGGACCGCGACGCCTGCGGCAAGCCACCATGCGCTCAGGCTCGACTCGTCGGCCAGACCGCCGTCGCCGCTGGGCACGCCGTGGGGGGCGGAGTGCAGGCCGCTGATGACCTGCGCCACCACGCCCAGGGTCTTGCCTTCGGCCGAGCCGGTGGCGTAGACGATGGTGGCGGTGCCCTCCCGGAGGTTCACGTCGGTGGCGGGGATCGCCACGGTGGTGGTGCCGGCCAGCACCACGTCGGCGTTCACGGTGCCGGCGGCGAGGTCCGCCTTGGCCTCGCCGGGGTTGGTCAGGTTCTTGAACACCGGGGTGCCGCCGGCGCGCACGTCGACGGCGGGCGCGGCCGCCGTGTGGCGCACGATCAGACGCGCCTTGCCGGCGCCGACCTTGCTGACGTCGTTCACGAACGGAGTGATCTTCGGCTGGCCGGCCTCGTCGAGGTGCGCCACGATGCTGATGTTCGCACCGCCGGGGACATTGGCGCCGTCGACCGACAGGATGGCCTTGTCGACCGGCTCACCGGGCTTGGTCAGGTCGATGTCGTAGGAGCCCTCCGCCAGGTCCAGCGGTCCGGCCACATCCCCGGGCTTGAAGTCCTTCACGGTGACCTTGCCGTTGACGTAGACGTCGACCGGCGTGGCGGGAATGCCGTGCACGACCGAGACCTTCGACGTGGCAGCGTGGGCGGGCATCGCCGTGGCCAGTCCGGCGGTGGCGGTCACGGCCGTTGTCACTGCTCCCAGCGCCAGCATCCGGCGGAGGATCGAACTGCGCATTGGCTTCTCATCTCTTGTCGTCTGGTCCAGACGGTCGTCGGCGCCGTCATGGGGAGCTACGACGCCCCCGCCCGCGGCAGATGCGGGCAGAGAAGTACGTCTCATTCGCATCCATGCCGGCGGTGCTGGTCGTATGACTCCGCGCGGGAGCCTGTGCGCGGTGAACGGACGGGGTGCCAGTGCCGGCGCGTCGACCGCGGCGGACGCGGGAAGAAATCCGGCTCAGTTGCATCCGCCGCGGTGGCGCCGGTCGTATGCACCGGTGAAGGAGCTTCTGCGCCGGGTGGAAGGAGGCGGTGTGAGTGCAGTGGCTACAGTCTGGTCGACCCCACGGAAGGCGATCTCTCTGGTGAGCAGACAGCACGAGGAGACCGCTGTGGTCGACGTCGACGACCTCGCCGAGCGGTTCGCCGCCGGTGATGAGGCGGCGCTGCGGCAGGCGTATGAGCGTCACGGCGGTGCGGTGTTCCATCTGGCGGCCCGGTGTCTGCGCAGCCGCGTCGATGCCGAGGACGTGACCCAGGCGGTGTTCGTCTCGGCTTGGCTGAGTCGGGCGACGTTCGACCCTGCGCGGGGCAGCCTGCTGGGGTGGCTGCTGGCCATCGCCCGCCGGAAGGTCATCGATCTGGTCCGGGTGCATGAGCGTGTCGAGCGTGTCGAAGAGGTGATGCGCCGGCAGCCTGATCCGCCGCCGGCTCCGTCTGCCGAGCAGGTCGTGGAGCAGCTGGTCGTCGCCGACGAGCTGGCGAAGTTGCCTGCCGACCAGCGCATGGTGTTGGAGCTGGCCTTCTACGATGATCTGACGCATCAGCAGATCTCGGATAGGACGGGCTTGGCGCTGGGGACGGTCAAGAGCCATATCCGCCGCGGCATGGCGGCCATCAAGCAGCGATGGGAGGTGGACGGTGCGGCATCTTGATTCCGACCAGCTGGTGCTGCTGGCCTTCGACGACCTCGCGCAGGAACCGGACGCCGTGCAGCACCTGGCCGCCTGCGGCGCGTGCCGTCAGGAAGTCATCGCATTGCAGCGCCTTTCCGACGTGGTGGCACAGACCCGGCACGTGCGTGACCTGCCCGCTCCTGCGCCACATGTCTGGGCGGCCATCGCCGCGCAGACCGGCGTCGACGCCGCCGCGACGGCACCGCCCGCCGGACCGTCAGGCTCGTGGCCGAGTGCCGCTTCCGCGGGCGCGACCCGGCCGCCCGCCGGACGCCCGCCCAAGGCCGTCGGGTCCGTGCGTCCGCCGACGGCCCGAAGGTGGGCGCGGTTGGCGGTGAGCACGGCAGTCGCGCTGGCCGCGCTGGCAGCCGGAGCGGCCGGCGGCGTGTGGTGGACCAGGCCGCAGCCGCCGCAGCAGCCGGTCGTGGTGGCCGCGGCGCAGCTGAGCGCGTACGGCGACACCCCTGCCTCGGCGCTGGGCCGGGCCCAGGTCGTCGATGGTCACCGGCTGCGGCTGCACGTGGCGGGGCTGCCCGCGGTCGACGGCTACTACGAGGTGTGGCTGATCGACCCCGACACCATGCGGATGTTCTCCGTCGGCACGCTGGGCGGCGGCTCCGACGGCGAGTTCAGCCTGCCGGCCAACGCCGACCTCGGCACGTACCGCCTGGTCGACGTGTCGGCCGAGCACTTCGACAACAACAGCGCCCATTCCGGCGACAGTCTGCTGCGCGGCGTGCTCGGCTGACCGGCAGGCATCGGCGTCGCCTGGTCGGGCAGCTCCGGCGCGCTTCGGGCCGGAGC
>NZ_JBFAOU010000018.1:0-76296 GCF_040675365.1 Catellatospora sp. NPDC049609
GGCCGGGTCGCCGACGGATTTCACCGGTGACGGCAAGGACGACATCGTCACGTTCAACCTCGGCACCCTCAACGACGCCTACGTCGCCACCTCCACCGGAACGGCGTTCGCCGGCACCTCAGTGAAATGGAACGACTTCTTCGGCCTGCCCGGCGAGAAACTACTCACCGGCGACTTCAACGGCGACAGCCGCGACGACATCATCACCTTCACCGGCGGCACCACCGGCACCAACGCCGGAGACGTCTACGTCGGCCTGTCCACCGGCACCGGCTTCCTCGCCGGCGCCAAATGGCACGACTGGTTCGCCCCCGCCGCCGAAGTCCCCGCCGTCGGCGACGTCAACGGCGACGGCAAAGACGACATCATCACCTTCACCCACGACACCCAAGGCGACGTCTACGTCGCCCTGTCCACCGGCACCAGCTTCGCCACCGGCATCAAATGGCACGAATACTTCTCCATCCCCGGCGAACACCCCGCCATCGGCGACGTCAACGGCGACGGACGCGACGACATCATCACCTTCACCCAAGGACCCGCCACCGCAGCCGACGTCATCGTCGCCCTGTCCACCGGCACCACGTTCGGAGCCAGCCAGAAATGGCACGACCTGTTCGCCGTCGGCACCGAACAACCCCGCGTCGGCGACATCAACGGCGACGGCAAAGACGACATCGTCACCTTCACCTGCAACACCGACGCCGACGTCTACGCCGCCGTCTCCAACGGCACCACCTTCATCGGCACCACCGTCAAATGGAACGACTTCTTCTGCCTCGCCGGAGAATTCCCCTACCTCGGCGACTACAACGGCGACGGCAAAGACGACATCATCGTCTTCACCAAAAACACCACCAACGACGTCTTCGTCGGCCTGTCCACCGGCACCGCCTTCCTCGGCGGCGCCAAATGGCACGACTTCTTCGGCCTGAACGGCGAGGTCGTCTACTGATCAGTGACTGTGCTCGGCGCGGGCCTGGAGCAGGCAGCATCTGGCCGCACTGCTCCAGGCCCGCGCGGCGTCGATCAGGGTCAGCAGGCTGCGGCCGAGCGGGGTCAGCGCGTACTCGACCCGGGGCGGGTTCTCGTCGTACGCGGTGCGCGTGACCAGGCCGTCGCGTTGCATGGCCCGCAGGGTCTGGGTGAGCACCTTCGGGGTTACCGCGCGCAGCGGCACCTTCAGCTCGCTGAACCGGCGCGGGCCCGCCTCGAGGCAGAGCACGACCATCGCGGTCCACTTGTCGCCGATCTGCACCGGCAGCGCGCTCGACGGGCATACCGGGTCGAACATCTCGGGGTCCAGCGGCTCGGCCATGGGATCAGAGGGTACCGCCGGTATCGTTGAAGTAACCGGTTTCTCGTGGATACCGTCTCTGACCGGCAACGACTCACGAGCCGGAGGAGATCGGGATGAACGTCGTCGTGTTCGGAGCGGGCGGGCGAGCCGGGCAGGCCGTCACGGCGGAGGCGCGGGAGCGGGGGCACCGGGTCACGGCCGTCGTGCGCGACCCGGCTCGGCACGGCCACCTGGCCGCCGACGGGGTGGACGTGGTGCCGGGCGATGTCACCGACGCGGCCCGAGTGGCGGCAGTGGTACGCGGCCACGACGCGGCGGTCCATGCGGTGTCCCCGTTCCGCGGTCCGGAGCAGGGGTTCGCCGACCTCGATCCGGACTTCTTCGTCAAGGCCGCCGACGCGCTGACCGGCGCGCTGTCCACGGCTGCGCTGTCCACGGCCGCGGTGCCACGGCTGCTGGTGGTGGGCCTGTTCGCGAACCTCGTCGGTGCCGACGGGCGGCCGGTCATGGACGACCCCGCGGCCTTCCCGGCGCAGATCAGGCCGTTCGCCCTCGCGCACACCGCGGGGCTCGACCGGCTGCGGGAGCAGCGGACGGATGTCGACTGGCTGATGCTCACCCCGCCCGCGCGCCTGGCGTACGACGGCCCGCGGACCGGCCGCTACCTGGTCGGTGGCGAGACCGTGCCGCCGGAGTCGGCGCACCTGTCGTACGCGGACCTCGCGGTCGCGGTGGTCGACGAGATCGAGACCCCGCGCCACCACCGCACCCGGATCTCCGTCTTCAACCTCTGAACGCCGCCGGCCAGCCGGTCACCGCGTCACATCCTGCCCCGCCCCGCCCCGCCCCGCCCCGCGCAGGTCGGGTCGGGTCGGCGAAGATCGCTGATCCGTGTCAGAAGGCGCGGTCTGACTGCAGCTATCGACACGGAACAACGATCATCGCCGGGGTCACGGGGTCGCGGGGTGGGGTCGGGGTGGGTTTGGGATAGTGGGCCGGTGCTGATCTACAAGATCCTGTTGCCCTCGGAGTGGGAAGAGTTCCAGGCCAGGGGAGAGTTCGAGGGTTCGGCGCATGATCGCCGGGACGGGTTCATCCACCTGTCGGCCCGGGACCAGGTCGCCGAGACCGCCGGCCGGGTGTTCGCGGCCGAGCCGGAGCTGGTGGTCGCGGCGGTCGACACCGATGCGGTCGCCGCGTGGCTGCGCTGGGAGGAGTCGGCCAGCCGGGGCGCGGCGTTCCCGCACGTGTACGCCGCGCTGCCGCTCAGCGCGGTGGTGGAGGTGTACCGGGTCGGCGGCTCCGCCGAGGTCGACGCGGTGCTGCCCCCGGCGGAGTGACCCCGGGCCGACGACCATCCGCAGTCACCGCGGCAGTCGAAGCGCGGCGCCGCCACTGCGAGGGCTGGCACCGCTCGCGCTGCGACCAGCGGGTCCTCGACTGGCTCGACCAGACCCTGGCGCTGCGCCGTTGACCGGCGATTCCCACTCTTTCCGGCGAATCGGCATGTCGGCGGGACGATCGCGCGATGATCGGGACGGACAACCGTGACGAGCAAGGGGGCGGCATGACCACACCTGGGGACCGCGGGCAGGGGGTGCCCATCCAGCCGGTCGACCCGACGCGCGCGATGGTGACCGTCGCGAGTTATGCGGAGTATGCCGACGCGCAGCGCGCGATGGACTACCTGTCGGACAACAAGTTCCCGGTCGAGCACAGCGCGATCGTCGGCACCAACCTGCGCATGGTCGAGCAGGTGCTGGGCCGGATGACGACCGGCAAGGCGACGCTGTACGGCATCGGCGCGGGCGCGTGGTTCGGCCTGTTCATCGGCCTGCTGTTCGCCATCTTCGTGCCGCGCGCCTGGCTGACCATGATCCTGACCGCGCTGCTGATCGGCGCGATCTGGGGCGCCATCTTCGGCGCCATCGCGCACGCGATGACCCGCGGCAAGCGCGACTTCACCGCCGCCCGCTCACTGCAGGCCGGCGAGTACGGCATCAGCGTCACCGCCGAGTACGCCGACCAGGCCCGCCAACTCCTGGCCCGCCTCAACACCCAGCCCACCACCGCCTGACCCACCCGCAGCCCGTCACCGCCGCCCGGCCCGGCCCACAAGATCGTGTTGATCTTGCGTGAACTGTTGGGGATATGCCCGATCCGGGCGTGTCGTCCCCACAGTTCACGCAAGATCGTCGGGTCAGGGGGCGGGGTCGGGGGTGGGAGGGAGGGTGCGGCCGCGGTTGCGGGATTTGTAGGAGGCGTCGGCGGAGGAGTACTTGGCGGCGCGGGCGATGCTGCCGTGTTCCGTCTGTTCGGCTAGGTAGGCCAGGGAGGAGGCTTCCTCGGCGAGGTCGGCGCGGAGGAAGTCGGGGGCGTTGTCGAGGGCTTCGTCCACGGCGCGCTGGGCTTGGCGGATCTCGGCCAGGGCGGCCCTGGCGGAGCTGGCGCTGAGGTAGCCGGAGGCGCGGCGTTTGGTCTGCTGGACCTGCTGGTAGAGGAGCTCGGTGCGGACGATCGGGTCGGGGACGCGGCCTGCGGCCTGGTCGCCGGGCACGACGTTGACGTGCAGCGGCACGGTGACCGTGTGCTGGGTGAGGCCGGGTAGTTCGACCCAGGTGAACTCGCAGGTCGCGACCTCGGTCAGGCCCAGTGCGGGGATGGCGGGGATGTCGAAGGTGAGCAGGATCTTGCGCTTCTCGTCGGCGTAGAAGCTGCCCAGCTCGGCCAGCACGGCGTCACCGGTGGTGGTGACGGGCAGGTCGTTGACGACCTGGACCGCGCGCACGTGCGGAGCCACCTTGATCAGCAGTGACGCGGCCTGCGCGGTCTGCGACAGCAGCCCGCCGACCTCGCCGGCGATGAGCGCCCCGGCGGTGTCGGCCTCCTCGGCGAACAGCTCGTTGCCGCTGCCGCTGCGGGCGATCGCCGACAGCAGCCGCTCGTCGTAGCCGAGCCCGAAGCCCAGCGTCGAGGAGGTGATCCGCTCGGCGTACGCCTTGGCGGCGACCGCGCCGAGCTGGTCGGGGTCGGTGACCCCGGCGTTGGCGTGGCCGTCGGAGACGAGCAGCACCGTCGCGCCGCCCGCGCCCGCCACCCGCTTGGCCTCCTGCAGCCCGCGCAGGTAACCGGCGGACAGGTCGGTGCCGCCGCGCGCGTACACCTGCGCGATCGCCTGCTTGACGGCGGGCTTGTCGGTCAGCGGCCCGGCCGGGACGGTGACCTCGACCTGGTTGTTGAACGCGACCAGGCCGAAGTGGTCCGCCGGGTCGAGCCGGTCGATCAGGCCGATCAGCGCGGTCTTCGCGCCCTCGATGCGGTCGCCGTGCATCGAGCCGCTACGGTCCAGCACCACCTGGAGCGTGGACGGCGGCCGTGGACCGGCCGCAGCCGGGGCGGGCGGGGCGGTCAGCTCGATGAGCACCGACAGCCGGTCGTCGGTCTCGACGGCGATGACGTCGACGTCGAGGTGCGCGGACAGGTGCACGGCGGTCTCCTTCGGACAGGTTCAGGGGCGGTGCCCGACAGTAGGCAACGGTGTCCACCGCCATGAGGTCCCTGTGCGTGCCGGAGTCCGGAATCGGCTTTGCGCGACCATGATCACGAGGTCTAGGGTGCCTGCGTGCGCGACATCCCCCGGGTCGTCTGGATCCTCGCGATCGGCCGCTTCGTCAACGCCGCCGGCTCGTTCCTGTTCACCTTCCTGTTCCTGTACCTGACCGGGCCGCGCGGGCTGTCGCTCGGCCACGCGGGCCTGGTCAGCGGCGCGCTGGGCGTGGGGCTGCTGGCGGGCAACCTGACCGGCGGCTGGTTCGGCGACCGGTTCGGGCACCGCCGCGTGATGCTGCTCGCCTCGACCGTGTCCGGCCTGGTCACCCTCGCCGTGCCGTGGACGCCGGACGTGCTGCTGGTCGTCGCGACGGCGGCGCTCGGCTACGCCGGGGCCACCGCGGGGGTGTCGCAGGGCGCGCTGACCGCGCTCGCCGTCCCGGCCGGGGACCGGCGGCGCGCCATCGCGGTGGGCCGGGCCGCGTTCAACGCCGGCTGCGTCATCGGCCCGCCGCTGGGCGCGCTGCTCGCCGTCGACCACTTCACCGCGCTGTTCGTCATCGACGGCCTGGTCATCCTGCTGGTGCGTACGGTCACCGCCTTGCTGCTGCGCGACGAGCCCGCCGCGGCGCACCGGCCTGCCGGAGACCGCCCGGCCAGGCTCTGGCGCTCACTGCTGGCCGACCGTGCGCTGCTGACGCTGCTGCCCGCGATCGTCGTGGTCGACGTGGTGTACCGCCAGCTCTACTCGACGCTACCGGTTTACCTGCGCGACCACGGCCAGCCGATGACCCTCTACGCGACGGTCGTCGCCGTCGGCTCGGGCCTGATCCTGCTGCTGGAGATCCCGGCGACGGTGCTGCTGCGCAGGCTGCCCGCGGTCGGGATCATCGCGGTCGGGTACGCCCTGGTCGGCGTGGGCATGGGCCTGTTCGGGCTGGGCACGGGCGCGGCGCTGGTGATCGGGGCGATGGTGGTGCTCACCGCGGGCGAGATCCTCTACAAGACCACCGCGACCGCGCACGTGCTCGACCGGGCCCCGGCCGACCTGACCGGGCAGTACCAGGGCCTCTACACCGGAGCCGCGACCAGCGGCACCATGCTGGCGGCCCCGCTCGGCGCGCTGCTGTACGGCGCCGCGCCCGCGGCACTGTGGCCGGTCTGCTGCGTGCTCGCCGTCGGCGCCGGTGCCCTGGCCTGGCGCTCGGGCAGGTCCGAGCGGGCGCGCGGCCTGGCGCCGGTCGCGGCGACGCCCGGGGCCTGACCTGGCCCGACCCGGCCGGCGTGGTTTGCGCGGGCCGGTGCTGGGAACTCATCCGGGTCATGGGGAAGAAGCCGCTTCGCAAGGGCGAGAAGGTGACCTGGCGCAGCCACGGGCAGACCGTGCACGGCGAGGTCGTCGAGAAGATCACCGAACGGACCGAGGCAGCGGGACGCGAGGTCGCGGCGTCGGTCGAGGACCCGCAGTACCGCGTGGTCAGCGACAAGTCCGGTCGCGACGCGGTGCACAAGCCGGAGGCGCTGCGCCGTGACCGGTGAGGGGCGGGACCAGACGTTCCAGGACTTCGGTGACGCGGTGAACATGACCGCCGCGGAGCTGGAGAAGTGGCTGGACACCGACGACTCCCGAGCCGTCGGGCAGAAGACCGGCGGGGGCGAGTCCACCGGGCACGCGTCCGGGCGGCGGATAGTGGCGTTGCTGCGTACCCGCAAGGCGGACCTCAGCGACGCGGATCTCGCCCACATGCGCAAGGTCGTCGGGTACGTGCACCGCCACCTCGCGCAGCGACCGGACGGCGACGTCGGTGACACCCCGTGGCGGCATTCGCTGATGAACTGGGGCCACGACCCGCTCAAGTGAAGCACCGCCGGTGGGATGATCGGTGTCATGCCCTCCGCACTCGCCCGCCCGCTCGCCGCGGCCGGGATCGTCGCCGTCCTGCTCGGGATGGCGGCCGTCTCGGCTCTGCACGTGCTGCCGCCGACCGCCGACATCAGCCCGGTCCGGCGGACCATCAGCGAGTACGCCCTGCACGAGACCGCCTGGGTGTTCAACCTCGGGGTGCTGGTGCTGGCGGCCGGTTCGCTGGCGGTGTCGGCCGCGCTGGCGTACGCGGGCCAGGTCCGCCTGGCCTCGGTCGCGGGACTGGGCCTGCTGCTGTGGTCGGCGGGGCTGGCCGCGGTCGTCTACTTCCCGAAGCACGACTGGTCGGTCGGCCCGTCGCTGGACGGGCACATCCACCGGGTCGCCAGCCTGGTCGCGTTCCTGAGCCTGCCGGTCGGGGCGCTGCTGGTGGTGCTGGCGTGGCGCCGCGACGCGGGCCGCCGTGCCGACGTGTGGCTGACCGCGGTGCCGGCGCTGGGCGCGCTGGCCATGTTCGGCGTGATCATCGGGGCGGTGCTGCTGGAGCCGTACACCGGCGTCGACTGGTGGCAGGCCATCCCGCTGGGCGCGGTCGAGCGCGGCCTGGCCGCCTTCGAAGTGCTCACGGTGCTCGCCCTGGGCCGCTGGGCCTGGCGCGCCGCCGAAAGGAAGGGCACCTTGTTAACGGACGTCCGTTAACAAGGTGCCCTTCCTTTCCCTCAGGTCGCGGGTTGGGGCTCGGGGAGCGGGGCGGGGGCGGCGCGGCGCAGGAAGGCCCAGGTGGTGAGGCCCACCGGGATGATCAGCCAGCAGGACAGCAGCCGGTATCCGATCACGACGGCCGTCGCCGTGGCCTCGGCCGCCCCGGCGGCGGTCAGCGCGGTCAGCAGGCTCGCCTCGATCACGCCCAGCCCGCCGGGGGAGATCGGGATCTGCCGGACCAGCTGCACCACCACGTAGATCGTGCCGAGCTGCAACAGGCTGAGCGGCAGCCGGAACGCCTGCGCGACGGCGGCGAGGCAGACCAGGTCGGCGACCCAGTTCGCGGCGGCGTAGCCGAGCGCGCCGAGCCGGAACCGGGCCGGGATGGCGGCGCCGGCCGTGACCACACCGGCCAGCAGCTCGCCGAGCCGGGCGAGCTGCCTGCGGAGCCGCGCGGCAAGTCCGTCGGCGGCCTCGGCGGCGCGGGTGCGCTCGGCGGCGCGGGTGGCGCAGGCGGCGGCCGTACGCGTGGTGCCGGCGCGGTGCCGGATGCGCCGCCGCACGGCCAGCGCGGCGATCGACGTGGCGGTGGCCAGGGTCAGCGCCGAGGCGGCGGGGTGCGTCTGCGCGGCGGTGGCGGGGGAGGAGAGCAGGACGACCAGGAATCCGGTCAGGTAGAGCAGGGCCAGCGCGGCGAACGAGGACAGGTTGGACAGCAGCACCACCGCGGTGGCCGCGTCGCGGTCGGCGCCCCAGCGCCGGTAGGACTGGTAACCGAACGCGGCGGACAGCGCCGACCCGGCGGGCAGGCTGCTGGCGATGGCCGAGCGGCTGTACGTGACGGCGAGCGCGCTGCGCAGCGACACGCTCGTGCCGACGCCGCGCAGCAGCCAGACCTGCTGCCGGGCGAACATGGACAGCGACACCCACTCGGCGACCAGCGCGACGGCGAGCCAGGTGAGGTCGCCGCCGGTGAGCACCGGCCAGATCTCGTCCGGGCCGGGCATACGGTCGCGGATGGTCAGCAGCGCCAGCAGGATCACCACGACGGGCAGCAGCCGCCGGGCCCAGCGCAGCCAGCCCGGCCCGGGGCGGGCTGAGGCGGGTTCGTCGTCCGTGTCGGGCGGCGTGGGGGTGTCGAGGGTGTCCTCGGCCGGCGGGAGCAGGCTCACGTTCGGTGACCATACCGGTCGGGAGATCGTTGTCGAGGGGCTCGTAACGTTGGACACAGCGCGTCCGGCCCGGTCAGGCGAACCGCTCGGCGGCGCGGTCGAGCCCGGCGCGGACCGCCTCGCTGAGTGAGACGCCACGCGGCTGCTCGACCCACAGGCCGGTGGCGGTGCGCATCGTCGCCAGGAAGACCGCGGCCATGATCCGCGAGCGCATCGGCTCGTCGGGGTGGCCCGGATCGCGCGCGCCGATCTCGGCGGCGAGCTCCTGTTCGAGCGCGGTCTGCGCGGCGGCCTGCTGGGCGAGCACCGACGGGTGGCGGCGCAGCAGGCGCACCTGGGCCAGCCAGTTCGGGTCCACCGCGCCGACGGCGGCGTAGTGCCGGGCGGTCGCCTCGGTCAGCGCCCGCCACGGCGGCTCGTCGAGCGGGCGGGCGCGCACCTGCTCGAGCAGGCGGCTGACGCGTACGCGGTCGCCGTGCAGGAGGGCGTCCTCCTTGTTGGCGAAGTAGTTGGAGAACGTGCGCCGGGACACACCGGCCTCGTCGGCGACGGCGTCAACGGTGACCGCGTCCAGCCCGCGCTCCAGCGCGAGCCGCAGCGTGGCCTCGTGCAGCGCCTGCCGGGTGGCTTCCTTCTTGCGCTCGCGCAGCGTCGTCGTCGCCTCCACGAGCAGGAGACGATACCGGCGGTGTGACCGATTGCCTAATGGGCAACTTTGCACACTGTGCAAGTTTGATGTCATGCTGCTTGTCATGAGCGCCACCCCCCACGCACCCCGCCACGCCCGGATGGGCCACCGGGAGATCCTGGAGTCCCTCAGCGGGCTCCTGCTCGTCCTGTTCGTGGCCATGATCAGCTCGACCATCGTGTCGACCGCGCTGCCGCGCATCCTCGGCGAGCTGAACGGCACGCAGACGCAGTACACCTGGGTCGTCACCGCGACCCTGCTCGCGGCCACCGCCACCACCCCCGTCTGGGGCCGCCTGGCGGACATGTTCGACAAGAAACTGCTGGTCCTCGCCGCCATCACGATCTTCGTGGTGGGCTCGATGCTGAGCGGCTTCGCCCAGAACGCCGAGCAGATCATCGCCGCGCGGGCGGTGCAGGGCATCGGCGTGGGTGGCCTGCAGGCCCTGGTCCAGATCGTGATCGCGGCGATGATCCCGCCGCGCGAGCGCGGCCGTTACAACGGCTACCTGGGCGCCGTCATGGCCGTGGCCACGGTGGCCGGACCGCTGCTGGGCGGCCTCATCGTGGACACCTCGTGGCTCGGCTGGCGCTGGTGCTTCTTCATCGGCGTGCCCATCGCGGTGCTCGCCTTCGGCCTGCTCTGGTTCACCCTCGACCTGCCGCGCACCGCCCGGGTCAAGGGGAAGATCGACTACTTCGGCGCGCTGCTCATCGCCGTCGGCGTCAGCACCCTGCTGGTCTGGGTCTCGTTCGTCGGCAACTCGTTCGACTGGCTGTCCTGGCAGACCGCCGCGATGGTCGGCGGCGCGCTGGCCGTGCTCGCCCTGGCCGTGCTCGTCGAGCACCGCGCCGAGCACCCCGTGGTGCCGCTCAACGTGATCAAGCAGCGCATCCCGGCGCTGGCGATCCTGGCCAGCCTCGCCGTCGGCATGGCCATGTTCGGCGGCTCGGTCTTCCTCGGCCAGTACTTCCAGATCGGCCGTGGCTACAGCCCCACCGAGGCGGGCCTGCTCACCATGCCGATGATGATCGGCCTGCTGGTCTCCTCGACGGTCTGCGGCCGCCTGGTCAGCAAGTCCGGCCAGATCAAGCCGTACGTCGTCATCGGCGCGATCGTGCTGGTCGTCGGCTTCCTCGGGCTGTCGTTCATCGACCACACCACCCCGCTGACCGCGATCGGCGCGGGCATGCTGCTCGTCGGGGTCGGCGTCGGCATGACCATGCAGAACCTGGTGCTCGCCGTGCAGAACACCGCCGCCATGCGGGACCTGGGCGCGGCCACCGGCTCGGTCACCTTCTTCCGCTCGCTCGGCGGCACCGTCGGCGTGTCCGTACTCGGCGCGGTGCTGGCCAACCGGGTCCAGACCACCATCGTCGAGCACCTGGTCGCGGCCGGTCTGCCCGCCTCGGGCAGCGGCGGCGGCTCGCTCAACATCGCCGCCCTGCCGCCCGTGGCGCAGACCATCGTGCGCGAGGCGTACGGCGACGCCACCGGCCACATCTTCCTGATCTCCGCGGGCATCGGCGTGGTCGGCGTGATCGCCTCGCTGCTGCTGCCGAAGATCACCCTGCGCTCCAGCTTCGAGATGCCGGCTCCCGCGACCGCCGCGCCCGCGGACCAGGACGCCCCGGTGTCACCCGCTCCCGTGGGTGCGCCCGTGCTTGTCGGCGCGGCGGCGGCGCCCGCATTGGCGGCGCTCGCTCCGGCGGTGACCGCAGGGGCGACGCCCGCTCCGGCGGCGCTGGCTCCGGCGGCGACCGCCGCCACCCCGGCGGCCCGGCTGGGTGGTGCGAGTGGATCTAGTGCAGTTGATGCTGCTGGGGCGACATCAACTGCACAAGATTCACCGGAGCCCGTCCTCGCCGTGGCGAAGGCCGAGCAGGGCGCTCCCGCCCCGGTCGAGGTGCCCGTGATCGCGACCGCGCAGCAGTCGATGACCCTGGTCTCCGAGGCGCCGGTGACCGTGGTGGCCAAGGCGCCGGTCACGCTGGTGCTGCACGCGTCGGGTACGGTGCTGGCCCACGCGCCGACGGCCGCGTTCGTGTCCGCGAACCTGGAGCTCCCGGTCGTGGGCGGGCCCGCGCCGGTGGCCGGGAACTGACGGTCGCGGAAGGGAGGCCCATCCATGGACATCCCGCGGCAGCGCGCCGCGGCCGAGCATTACGGCCCCGCCGCGGCGCGCTGCGAGTTCGAGCGCGGCACGGACGGCCCTCGGCTGATCATGGTGGGCGTGGACGGCAGCCCGACGTCCGAACGCGCCGCCGCGTACGCCGCCGGCCTGGCCCGGCGCCAGCGCAGCCGCCTGGCCGTGGTGTTCGTGGGCGCGACGGCGAGCCTGGTCGGCGCGCTCTACGGCCAGGCCGCGGCGGCCGCCGCCGACACCAACGAGGAGCTGGCCGAGGTGCTGCGGGCCGCGGTGAAGGAGCACGCAGAAGAGATCGGGGTGCCGATCACGTTCATCGTGCGGCGCGGCGACCCGTACACGGAGCTGCGCGACACCGCCGACCAGCTCAAGGCCGACATGCTCGTGGTCGGCGCGTCGGCACAGGCCGGGCACCGGTTCGTGGGCTCGGTCGCCACGCGGCTGGTCAAGCAGGGCAGGTGGCCGGTCGTGGTGGTGCCGTAGCAGGCCACTCCCGCAGAACTCGGCGATAACCGACAAATCCTAGTAATTTGAGGAGAGGTCGCGCCAAGGGAGTCTCTGATGACCGACATGCTGGAAACGGACGTCCCGTCCTACCCGTTCGGCAACGACGGCCTCGACCCGCTCCTGCCGCACTTCGCCGAGCAGGGCGGGGGCGTCGGCTGGGTCCGGCTGCCCACCGGGAAGCGGGCGCTGATGTTCACCCGGCACGACCATCTCCGTGAGCTGCTGCGCAGCCCCGACTTCTCCAGCGACTTCACCCGGCCCGGGTTCCCGCTGATCCGGCCGCTGGCCGAGGACATGCCCCGCCCGGACGGCTCGCTGATCCGGATGGACCCGCCCGAGCACACCCGCTTCCGGCGCATGCTCACCGCCGAGTTCATGATCAAGAACATGCGCACCCTGGAGCCGCTGATCCGGCAGACCGTCATCGACGCGATCGAGCAGCTGCGCGCCGCCGGGCAGCCGGCCGACCTGGTCGAGCACTTCGCGCTGCCCGTCCCGTCGATGGTCATCTGCCACCTGCTCGGGGTGCCGTACGCCGACCACGACTACTTCCAGGAGCGCAGCCGCACCCTGCTGACCTGGAAGACACCGCCGGAGCAGGCCAAGGTCGCCATCGAGGACCTGCAGGCGTACCTGCGCGGGCTGGTCGACAAGCGGACGCGCGAGCCGGGCGACGACCTCATCAGCCGCCTCGCCACCGAGCGTGTCGCCGCCGGCGAGATGACCGTGGACGAGCTGGTCGGGCTGTCCGTGCTGCTGCTCATCGCGGGGCACGAGACCACGTCCAACATGCTCGGGCTGAGCACCATGGTGCTGCTGCAGCACCCCGACCAGCTCCGGCGGCTGCGGGAGCGGCCCGAACTGGTCGACGACACCGTCGAGGAGCTGCTGCGGTACCTGACCATCGTGCGTACGGGGCTGACCCGGGTCGCCGTGCGCGACACCGTCGTCGGCGGCCACGAGGTCAAGGCCGGCGACGGCATCATCGCGCTGCTGTCCGCCGCCAACCGGGACGAGGCGGTGTTCCCGGAGGCGGACGCGTTCGACCTGGCCCGCGGATCGCACCAGCACATGGCGTTCGGGTTCGGCATCCACCAGTGCATCGGGCAGCCGCTCGCCCGCGCCGAGCTGCGGATCGCGCTCGCGGAGCTGTTCACGCGGATGCCCGCGCTGGCGCTGGCGATCGACCCGGCCGACGTCGAGTACCGCGACGCGGTGGTGTTCGGCGTGCAGCGGCTGCCGGTGACGTGGTGACCGTCCACCTTCGGGTGATCGTGGACCGCGAGGCGTGCTGCGGGTCGGGCAACTGCGTGCGGATCGTGCCGCAGGTCTTCGACCAGGACGACGCCGAGGGACTGGTGGTGCTGCACGAGGCCGAACCGCCCGAGGAGCTGTACGAGGCGGTGCGCGAGGCGGCGTACAACTGCCCCGCCGGCGCGATAGCGGTCGAGGACACCGACGGCTAGGACGCCGTATCGGGGTCAGTGCGCTGTGGCGGGCTTCCTGGCAGGATCGGCCGAGTCGGCGTTTTGGCCGGGGCGGTGGGTCAGGACCCGGGGGCCGGCGGCGGTCACCGCGACCGTGTGCTCGGAGTGGGCGGTGCGGGACCCGTCGGCGGAGCGGATCGTCCAGCCGTCCTTGTCGTAGGTGATCCTGTCGGTGGAGCGGCAGAACCACGGCTCGATGGCGATGGTGAGGCCGGGGACGAGCTTCATGCCGCGGCCGGGGCGGCCGTTGTTGGCGACGTGCGGGGCCTCGTGCATGGTGCGGCCGATGCCGTGACCGCCGAACTCGCCGTTGACGGGATAGCCGTAGGCGCGGGCGACCTCGCCGATGGCGGCGGACACGTCGCCGAGGCGGCCGCCGGGCTGGGCGGCGGCGATGCCGGCCGCCAGGGCGACCTCGGTGGCCTCGATCAGTCTCAGGTCGGCCGGGTCGGGGGTGCCGACGACGACGGAGACCGCGGAGTCGGCGACCCAGCCGTCGATGCCGACCGCCATGTCGACGCTGAGCAGGTCGCCGTCGCGCAGCACGTAGTCGTGCGGCAGCCCGTGCAGCACCGCGTCGTTGACCGACAGGCACAGCACGTTGCGGAACGGGCCGCGCCCGAACGAGGGGGCGTAGTCCCAGTAGCAGGACGTCGCGCCGCGTTCGGCGATCCGGCGGCGGGCGTGGTGTTCGAGGTCCATCAGGTTGACGCCGACGGCGGCGATCCCGCTCAGCTCGGCGAGCAGCTCGCCGACGAACCGGCCGGTCACCGCCATCCGGTCGATCTCCTCGGCGGACTTGAGCTCGATCACGACTGCCTCCCTCTCCCCATGCGGTATTTTTATACCATGCCGGTCCGGGGCCGGTCGGGGGGATATCCTGCTGGCATGGTTCGCCAACCGCTCACCGCCGAACAGATCGCCGCGGGTCAGCGCCTCGGAGCCGCCCTCCGGGCCGCGCGGGCCGGCCGCAGTCTCGTGGAGGTGGCCCTGGCGGCCGGCATCTCCCCCGAGACCCTGCGCAAGATCGAGGGGGGCCGCCTTCCCGCACCGGCGTTCGGCACCGTGGTCTGCCTCAGCCAGGCCCTCGACGTCCCGCTCGGTGACCTGGCCGAGGTGTGGCTGGCCGACATGCCCGGCCGCCAGGCCTGGCGACCGGCCGCGCCCGTGCTCCAGTAGGCGACGCCGGGCGGCGGTGACCGCCCGGTTCGTCGGGGGAGCTGCTCGCCGAGCTGAGCAGGGTCGCCGCCGTCGGCGTCAACCTGATGGACCTCGAACACCACGCCCGCCGCCGGGGTCCGGCAGCGGTGCCGATCGCCGCGGCGCCGGTCAGCACCAGGGCAGGCGGATCGCCTCCAGCTCGGCATCGGCCAGCACCGACTCGACCAGGCCGGTCGGCCCGCTGACCTTGGTGCCCCACAGGTCCCAGTCGGACCAGGTCACCCAGGACCGGTCCGCGGGCCACAGGTTGGCGGGCGAGCCGCTGCCCAGCTCGTGGTCGTACAGCTCGGCGGCGTCGCCCAGCCGTCCCGCCAGCACGTGTCCCTGCTGGTCGACCGATGCCCCGGGCGCGACGTACGCCAGCACCGGCGTGTCCGCTCCCGCCCACGCCGTCAGCAGCTCCACCAGCCGCAGCCAGCCCTCCCGGTCCAGCGACCCCTCGCCGGGCGGCTCGATGCTGGCGGGCCAGCTTCCGGCCGGATGCGATCCGGGCAGGCTGCGAAAGCTCGGCCTGGTGCCGGGGGTGACGACCGGTTCGTCGGTGCGTTCGGCGAGCTCGGCCCAGCGCAGCCGGCGCCAGCCCGGCCCCGGGTGCTGCGAGCGGCCCAGCGCCCCGCCGGTGTCGACCACGCCCCACTCGTCGAGGTTGATCCCGCCGACGAGCTCCGGCTCGACCAGGTCCGCGTCCAGCAGGCTCTCCCGCACCTGCTGGTGGGTGGTCTCGGTGGGACCGGACTCCCATTCGTACATCGCGTGCAGGATCCACACCGCGTCCGGCCGGGGCCCCGGGTCGTAGCCGGTCCACTCGCCGTCGGGGCACAGCTCGGCCAGCCACCCGGCCTCGTCGAGCTGCGCTTCACGCCACCCGTCGCTCATGGCTCATCACATCACATGATCGGCCCGCGGGGTGGTCGCCGGGCGCGGAACGCGGCCGATGTGGACCCTCCATTCGGCCGAGGGACGGGCGGCCGGTGATCGGGATACTGGATCGATGCCGAGAATTCTCGCCGACGCCGCCCCGCCACCGGAGACGATGCTGGGCATCGGGGCCGCCGTGCTCTGTGCCGGCGCGGCCGCCGTGATCGCCGTCGTCATCGTGGTCGTCGTGCTGGTCAAGCGCTCGCGTAAATGAGCCCCGCCGTCACCGAGGCGGCGTTGGCGGCCACCGCGAGCACCGCGAGCAGCAGATCGCGGCGGCGCAGCCACCAGGCCAGCAGCGCCGCCTCCACGCCGCACACCGCCACCTCCGCGACAACCATGATCAGGGGGTACGCCGACAGCGCCGTCCACGGCCCCAGCAGCCACCACAGCAGCGGATGCGTCGCCAGGTTCACGCCCAGCGCGCACAGCAGCGCCCGCCGCCGTCCCACCCCCCAGCCCCGGCGCAGCGCGACGGCGTACACGGGGAGCTCGACGGCCAGCGTCAGCGCGAGCGCGGCCGGGTAGGGGAGCATCGCATGACGGTAGCGACCGTGCAGGCACCGCGCACCCCCGCGCCGCCGCGCGCGACCGCGCTCGCGCTGGGTTTCGCGGTCTGCGCGGCCCTCGCGCTGACCGCCGCGCTGCGGGCCCCGCTGGCCACCACCGTGCTCGGGCTCATCGCGTTTGGGGTCCTGCACAACGTCCTGGAGCTGCGCTACGTCGCCGGGCGGTTCGCGCACGTGCTCACCGGGCGGCTGCTGTGGACCGCGCTCGCCCTGGTCACCGCGATCGTGTTCTGCCGGCTGCTGGCGCTGCGGGTGCCCGAGATCGTGCTCTGCTACGGCGTGCTCGCCGCCGGGCTGTGGCACGCGCTGCCCCGGCGTTGGCTCGCCCCGGCGCTGGCCGGGCTGGCCGGTGCGGCGGCGGTGTCGCTGGCCTGGCCCGCGTACCACTTCGTGGTCCTGGCCCATCTGCACAACGTGGTGCCGCTGTTCTTCCTGTGGGAGTGGTCGCGGCGGCTGCCCGGCCGCGAGCGCGGCGTCTTCCGCGCCGCGCAGCTGGGCTGGGTGCTGGTGGTGCCCGCGCTGCTGCTGGCCGGGGTGTTCGATCCGCTGCCGGCCGACGGGTCGGCGGCGGTGGTCGCGTTCGCGGGCACACCCGAGTCGCTCGCGGCGCCGGTGACGCCGCCGGGGCTGACCGCGGGGCTGCGCTTCCTCGCCGTGTTCGCGTTCCTGCAGGCCATGCACTACGTGGTGTGGCTGGGGTTCCTGCCGCGCTACGCGCCCGACGCGGCGGCGGCGTTCGAGCAGCGGGTGCCGTGGCTGGCCGGGTGGCGGCCGTGGGCGCTGGGCGCGGCCGCCGCGCTGGTGCTCGGGGTGCTGTTCCTCGCCGACTACGGCCAGGGCCGCACCGTCTACCAGGCATTCGCCAGCTACCACGCGTATCTGGAGTTCCCCGTGCTGCTGGCGCTGCTGTTCGGCGTGCGCCGGTAGGGCAGGATGGGCCGATGCCAGTGGTGGAGGCCGTCGCCGTCGTGCCCGTGCCGCCGGAGGTCGCGTTCGCCGTGTCGCAGACCACCGGCGAGATCCGCTACCGCTGGGACCCGTTCGTACGCCGCCAGCAGCTGCTCGACGGCGCGGCCCGGCCGGGCAAGGGCGTGCGCACCTACACCCGCTCGCGGCACGGCCTGTCGATGGTCAGCGAGTACGTCTCCTACGCCCCGCCGACGAACGTGGGCATGAAGATGGTGCGTGGCCCGTGGTTCTTCGCGATGATGGCGGGCGGCTGGCGGTTCGCGCCCGCTTCGGAGCCCGGCCACACCGTCGCGACCTGGCGCTACCACTTCCGCA
The DNA here is from genome assembly GCF_040675365.1 of Catellatospora sp. NPDC049609. Taxonomy (NCBI): domain Bacteria; kingdom Bacillati; phylum Actinomycetota; class Actinomycetes; order Micromonosporales; family Micromonosporaceae; genus Catellatospora; species Catellatospora sp. NPDC049609. Next base: position 17,408 of record NZ_JBFAOU010000018.1, read on the forward strand.
CCCGGCCCGCGCTGCTCGCCCCGCTCGCCGACCGCATCGGCGTCTGGCTGCTGGGCCGCGACATCCGCCGCCGCATCCAGGGCTTCGCCCGCGGCTGCCAGGACCCCGTCGTCCTCGCCGCCGTCACCGACACCCGCCCCTGACGCCCACCCGCGCGGGTCGCGCGTCCGGTGGTGATCGCGGTTTCCGGTCAGAACCTGGAGTCCTACCAGAGGTTCTGACCGGAAACGGCGATCTTGCCCCGCGGGCTCAGCCCAGCGCGACGTGGAGGATGCGCTCGTTGCTGTTGTCGGGGACGCTGTCCTTGTCGCCGGTGTTGGAGGTGGTCAGCCAGAGGCCGCCGGTGGGGGACGGCTCGACGGTGCGCAGGCGGCCGTACGTGCCGACGAAGTACGACTGCACGTTCGTCAGGCTCGTGCCGCTGATCACCGCCCGGTAGAGGCGGGCGCCGCGCAGGCAGGCCACGTACAGCGCGTCACGCACGATGGCGATGCCGCTGCACGAGCCCTCCGACGTCGGATACGTGCGCTTGGGTGCGATGAAGCCGGCCGTGCCGCAGGTGCCGGTGGTGCCCTCGCAGGCGGGCCAGCCGTAGTTGCCGCCCCGCTCGATCAGGTTCGTCTCGTCCATGACCGAGTTGCCGAACTCCTGCTGCCACAGCCGTCCCTGCGCGTCGAAGGCCAGGCCCTGCGGGTTGCGGTGGCCGTAGCTCCACACCAGGTTGCCGAACGGGTTGTCCGCCGGCACGGTGCCGTCGGCGTTGAGCCGCAGGATCTTGCCTTCGAGCCGGTTGCGGTCCTGCGCCCAGTTGCCGTTCTGCGCGTCGCCGGTGGCGGCGTAGAGCTTGCCGTCCGGGCCGAAGCGCAGCCGCCCGCCGTCGTGGTACTTGTTGCGCCCGATGCCGCTGACCAGCACCGCGAGGCTCGCGGTGTCGAGCCGGTCGTCGACGACCCGCATCCGCACGATCCGGTTGTCGGTGGGGGAGGTGTGCATGACGTACAGCCACGGGTTGCTCGCGAAGTCGGGCGCGACGGCGATGCCGAGCAGGCCGCCCTCGCCGTCGGTGCTCTGCGCGTTGGGCACCGTGCCCAGCGTCGTCTTCGCGCCGGTGGTGGGGTTGAGGCGGATGACGTCGTGGGCGTCGCGGCGGGAGTAGAGGATCGACCCGTCGGCCAGGGTGGCCAGGCCCCACGGGATGTCGGTGTCGGTGGCGACCTGGGTGACCGTGCAGACGGTGCAGCCGCCGGTGGTGGTGACGGTGGCGGTGTTGCTGCGCGGCGAGGTGTTGCCCGCCGCGTCCCGCGCGGTCACGTGGTACTGGTACGCGGTGTTCGCGGCCAGGCCGCTGTCGATGAACGTGGTGGCGGGCGGGTTGCCGCTGACCGTGCCGACCAGCGCGCCGCCCCGGTACACGTCGTAGGCGCGTACCCCGACGTCGTCGGTCGCGGCGGTCCACCGCAGCGTGACGGTGGTGCCGGCGGCGGTCCCGGCCAGCTGCGACGGCGCCGTCGGCGCGGTGGTGTCGACCTGGCACTGCGGCGGGGTGATGGTCACCGTGGTGCTGGCCTGCGAGACGTTGCCCGCCGCGTCGCGGGCGTTGACGTACAGGCCCCAGGTCGCGCCGGCCACCACGGTCAGGTTCGCCGACAGGGTGCTGCCGCTGACCGAGGTCATCTGCTGGCCGTCGTGGTAGATGTCGTAGAACGCGACGCCGACGTTGTCGGTGGCGGCGTTCCAGGCGAAGGTGACCGAGTTGCAGGTCAGGTTGCTGATCCGCGGGTTGCCGGGGACCGTCGGCGGCTGCGTGTCGGCCGGTGGCGGCGACGACGGCGCGGCCGAGGACGGGGTGACCGCGCCGGTGCAGGTGACGCCGTTCATGGTGAACACGGTCGGGACCGGGTTGCTGCCGGTCCAGCTGCCGTTGAACCCGAACGCGGTGCTCGCGCCGGTGGCCAGCGACCCGTTGTAGGCGGCGTTGCGGACGGTGACCTGCGCGCCGGACTGGGTGTGGGTGCCGTTCCACAGCTGGGTGATGGTCTGCCCGGCGCCGAACGACCAGCCGACCTGCCAGCTGCTGACCGGGTCGCCGAGGTTGGTGAGGCTGACGGTGGCGCCGAAGCCGCCGGTCCACTGGCTGGACACGGTGTACGTGACGCGGCAGCCGGCGGCCGCCTGCGCGGCGGTGACGGCGGCGACGGCACCGGCGGTGGCCGCGAGGGTGGCGGCCAGCAGCACGGCCAGCCGCCTTCTTGTCGAGTGCATCGGAGTCTCCAGGACATTCGGGACGCCGTGCGGGCCTGACCCGCGGGGGCGGCGTCGTGGTCGGGAATGGACGTCCGAGGGGGAGGAGAGGGGGAGATGGGCGCGCACGCGGCGGGCCCGGTGGCGTGCGCCCTCGCACCGGGACTTTGCCGAGCCGCCTGGCGGCACGCCGCGACCGAGATGGTTTCGGCTCACGTTCTGCGCCACGTGGCAGAAGACTCCCGATAGGAGGCTAATCGGGCGAAAGCCGTCGCACAAGGCGACGGCACCGGTCGATGTGTCGAGCGGGAACCCGCGGGCTCAGACGCGGTGCGCGGGTGGGAAACCGGTCCAGCGCAGGTGCTCGGGCAGGTGGGCCAGGTCGTTGAAGGTCACCAGGGCCGGTGGCCGCCCGTCGCGGTAGAGCAGCACGGTCAGCCCGCAGTTGGCCTGGTTGACGCCGATCCAGCGGGCCGGCGGGGCGTCCAGCGCGTGCCGCACCAGCCACGCGACCAGGAAGTTGTGCGTGACCAGCAGCTCGCGGGTGTCGCGCTCGGCGGGCCGGGCGAACCGCGCCTCGGCGGCCGCCGCCAGCGCCGCACCCTCGGCGATCTCCTGCTCGCTGTACCCGTCCAGGAAGTGCGCGTACGCCGCGGGCAGCTCCTCGGGCGCGGGCCGGTGCGGCACGTAGTCACCGGCCAGGTCGCACTGCTCGACCGGCACACCCGGCAGGTGCGCGGTGATCAGTTCCGTGGTCTGCACCGCCCGGGTCACCGGGCTGTGCCACACCCCGTCGAACGGCATCCCGGCCAGGCGCCGGCCGGTCAGCTCGGCCTGCTCCCGCCCGGCCGCCGTGAGCGCGCCGAGCGGGTCGGCCTCGCCGTGCCGGACCACATAGAGCAGACGGTCGGCCATCGTCAGCCCCTCGCCACGAGCTGGGCGTACTCGGCAGAGTCGAGGAACTGCGCCAGCGCGACCGCGGTGCCCGGGGTGAACTCGCGGCCGTCGAGGATCCGGTCGGCGGGCACGAAGACGATCGCGGCGCCCTCGCCGACCACCACGTCGTCCTGCACCGCGCTGGTCGGGCCGTAGAAGTAGTGCTTGAGCCGGTTGGTCGCGGGCAGCGGCTGGGTCAGGAACAGCCGCAGCGGCTCCTCCGGGCGCAGCGCCGTCTCCTCCAGCAGCTCCCGGGGCGCGGCCTCGGCCGGGGTCTCGCCGGGCTCGACGTGCCCGCCGGGCAGGCCCCACACGTTCGGGTGGTGCGGGGCGTGCTCGTCGCGCAGCTGCAGCAGCAGCGCTCCCGTCCGGTCGACGAGCATGACGGCGGCTAGTTCCACGACCTGGTTTTCCACGCCGCCCAGCCTAGGGCAGGCGCGGTCGGCTTGCGGGCCCCTGTCACAGTGATGGCCCACCGGACACGGGGAGACAGACACATGGCCGACCGACGGCTGAGATCGCGCGACGTGGCGCTGGGCGCGGCGTTCCTGGGACTGGCGGCGACGTCGGTGGGCTGCGGCTTCGGCTCGGTCGGCCCGCCCGACGACCCGCACTACCAGCCCAACTACAGCTCCGGCAGCTACGGCGACCCGGGCACCGTCTACGATCCGCCGCCGGTGCAGCTCAACACGCCGATCCCGCCCGCGCCCGACCCGGTCTACACCCCCGACGAGGACACCTACGTCTTCTACTGCGTGGACGAGACCGAGCTGATCGTCGACCCCGGCAACTGCGACGCCAACGTCGCCCTGGACGACACCTGGCCGTACTTCCTCGCCTTCTCGACGCTGTACGCGCGCAACCTGCGGCCCGGCATGCGGCTGCCGTCGGGCGGCGACATGTTCAACGCCTCCGACACCTCCGCCCGGTCGGGCTGGGGCCTGCCGTCGCGGATCACCAACGGCAGCACCGTGCGCTTGGGCATCGTCGGCGGCAGCGGCAGCGGCACGGTGGGCAGCTGAGCGGTGCGCCGGATCCATCACGCCCCGCCCCGCCCCGGCTGGGCCGAGACGAACCGCTCGCTCGGGCTGGTCTTCAACGACACGGTGCGCGAGGACGGCGCCGTGCAGTCGTACTGGCGCGAGGGGCCGTTCTACGACTTCGACCTCGACGAGATCCTCGTGCTGGAGCAGGCCGCCGCGACGTTGCAGCGCATGTGCGTCGCGGCGGGCGACCATATCGTGGCCGGCTGCCCGCGCACCGACCCGGCGGTGCGCCGTGAGGCGTACCTGACCTCGGTATGCACCCCGGCGACGTGCCGGCTCAGCCGCGCCGGGGTGCCCGAGTTCGCGCACGAGCAGGTCATCCGCACCTGGTACGACGCCAGCCCGCAGACGTGGACGCACGGCGACAAGGACCTGTTCGGCGCGCACGCGCACACCCGGCACAGCCCCGACTTCTCACCGAGCGTCTACGGCCGCTTCGACATCCGGTACGGCGGCAAGGGCACCACCCCCAAGCTGCTGGAGTACAACGCGCAGACACCGACGTCGCTGCTGGAGGCGGCCGTGGTGCAGTGGCGGTGGCTGGAGGACACCGGCCGCACCCTGCACCCCGAGCGGCAGTGGACCAGCGTGCACGAGCGCCTGATCGAAGCCTGGCGGCGCAACCTCGGCGAGCTCGTCGCCGCCCGCCCCTGGCTGCCGCAGCGCCCCACCGTGTACTTCGCCTACGACGGCACCGAGGCCTCCGGCGAGGACCTGATGACCGCGGGCTACCTGGCCGAGACCGCCCGGCAGGCCGGCTACCCGGTCGAGCTGATCGAGGTGGACCGCATCGGCGTCGACATGGCCGACGGGCGCATCGTGTACGAGCCCAGCAAGGGCGCGCAGGCCACGCCGATCGACGTGATCTTCCTGCTCTACCCGTGGGAGTGGCTGTGGCACGAGGAGGGCGGCCGGCCGATCTTCGCGGACATGGCCGACCCGAACAAGCGCGGCACGGTCTGGATCGAGCCGCCGTGGACGGCCGCGCTGTGGTCCAACAAGGCGCTGCTGCCGGTGCTGTGGGAGCTGTACCGCGACGACCCGGTGCACCGCGAGCTGCTGCTGCCCGCGTACTTCGCCGACGCGCGGCCCGCGGGCATGACCAGCTACGCCCGCAAGCCGATCTGGTCGCGCGAGGGCGCCAACATCGAGCTGGTGCGCGACGGCGCGGTGCTGGCCAGCACCGGCGGCGACTACGGCGACGCGGGCATGATCTGCCAGGAGCTGTGCGAGCTGCCGTCGTTCGACGGGCCCGGCGGGCCGTACCATCCGGTCCTCGGAGTCTGGATGGTCGACGGCGAGCCGGCCGGGATGGGCATCCGCGAGGGCGTCGGCACCGACGGCCTGATCACCCGCAACGGCGCCTGCTTCATGCCGCACACCATCGGCTCGCACCAGTGCTGAGCCGTCACGGGGCCGGCGGCAGCTCCTCGGGCGGGGTGTAGCCGCCGGCCCGCTCGGCCAGCAGCTGGCCGAACACGCCGCTGAACGCGCCGCAGTCGCGGCACAGGAAGTTGTCGTCGAGCGGGCCGCCACAGAAGTCGCAGCGCCCCTTGTCCCGGGGGTCGTGGAACACGCGCAGCGCCTCCACCAGCGCCTGCACCACCGGCTCGGACAGCGCGAGCCGCTCCTCGCGCTCGCCCACGCGCACGACCAGCTCCTGCACCGCGGGCGCGGTGCGGTCCAGCGCGTGGATGCGCTGCGTGAAGTCACGCAGCGCGTTCAGGGCGTCCTCGGACGGGCGCAACGCCACCGCACACCTCCTCGGTCAGGCGACGCCGTTCAGCCTACGGTGCAGCTCGCGCAGCTCGCCCGCCAGCTCCGGGGCGGGCCCGTCGACCACGATCCCCGGCGCGACCTGCTGGATCGGCAGCGGCCGCACCGGCCCCGGCGCCAGCCCCATCTCCTCCCGCCACGCGGTGAGCTGCTCCGACGAGCTGGCGTACACGATCCGCCCCAGCCCGACCCAGGCGTGCGCCGCGGCGCACATCGGGCAGTGCTCGCCGGAGGTGTACACCGTCGCCAGCGCCCGATCGGCCGGGCTCAGATGCTCCGCCGCCCACCGCGCGATCTCGAACTCCGGATGCCGCGTCTCATCCCCCGACGCCACATGGTTGTGGTCCTCGAACAGCACCGTCCCGTCCGGGCCGACCAGCACCGACCCGAACGGCTCGTCCCCGACCTCCAGCGCCAGCGTCGCCAGCTCCACGCACCGCCGCAGATACATCAGATCCGTCTCGTCGACCACAGTCCACTCCGTCCCGCTAGATCATCCGACTTGCCTGGCACATGGGCGTATCCACGCGCAAGATTCGCACAGTTGCCAGGCAAGTCGGGCGATCTTGGCGGCAGATCTAGCGCGGCGTCCAGCCGGTCGCCGTGACGACCTCGGCGGCGATGTCGACGACGGTACGGCCGTCGGTCGCGACCCGCACCACGGACGCGGGCGCGTCGCGGTCCAGCCGGGCCGCCGCGCGGGCACTGCGCTCGACGTGCACGGCGTAGCCGCCGCCCTGCTCGCGTGCGGCGAGCCGCCCGTTGGCCACCTCGTCGGAGGCGGTCAGCAGCACGCGGGTGAGCCGCGTCGGCGCCGCCAGGGCCTCGGCGAGCTCGTCGGCGTACAGCACGCTGACCGTGTTGGTGTAGACCAGCCGGCGGTAGCCGCGCGCGGCGAAGTTGCGCCACAGCGCGGCCAGATTGTCGAGCGTGATCTGGGCGCGGTCCGGATCGCCCTCGGGCGGCGGGAACACCTGGCCCAGGAAGTCGCCCTCCAGGTAGCAGTGCGCCACCCCGGCCGCGTCGAGCTGTGCGCACACCTCCCAGCCGACGGTGGACTTGCCCACCCCCGACCGCCCGCCGATGAACAGCACCTCGACGTGTTCCTCCATCACCGCCCCATGATGTCGACCCGGCCTGTCCGTGTCGCCCGTATATCGCGGAGCGCGACAACTTCTGGGTTGTCGGGACAACCCACAAGTTGTCGCGCGTGGGCGACCGGTCGGCTCGCCGTCCGCTCCGTCGGCCGCGGGGTAGGGCTGTCCCTACCGTCACGTCGGCGGGTAGCGGGATGGGATCGGCGCGACCGGGCGCATAGCGTCTGCGGCATGACGATCCTGCAGCGGCTCGGCCGTGACGCCGCGTACAACCTCCTGGGCCTGCCCCTGGCCATCGCCTCGTTCTCGCTGGGCGTGACGCTGTTCGCGGCCGGGGTGGGCACGCTGGTGACGTTCTTCATCGGGATCGCCCTGCTCGCGGCCGCGGTGCTGACCGCCCGCGGGTTCGCCGACATCGAGCGGCTGCGCCAGCAGCACCTGTACGGCCGCCCGGTGCCGCGCCCCCACTACCGCCGGGCGGCGCAGGGCGCGGGCTGGATCCGGCGCCTGCTCGCACCGCTGCGCCAGGGTCAGAGCTGGCTCGACCTGCTGTGGGCGGTGCTCAACCTGCCGATCGCGATCATCGCGTTCGTGTTCACGGTGACCTGGTGGGCGGCGGCGCTCGGCGGCCTGACCTACTGGTACTGGGGCCGGTTCCTGCCGGAGGAGGACGGGCAGAACGTCGTGGTGGAGGTGCTGTTCGGCGCCGACACGGCCGCCAACCGGCTCACCTTCCACGTCCTGATCGGCGCGTTCGCCCTGGTCACGCTGTACGGCGTGCAGCGGGGCGCGGCGGCGCTGCAGTCCGGGTTCGCCTCGATGATGCTGACCCGGCTCGCGCAGCTGCAGGGCCGCATCGACGACCTGTCGCAGGGTCGGGCCGCGGCGGTGTCCGCCGAGGCGGTGGCGCTGCGCAAGCTGGAGCGCGACATCCACGACGGGCCGCAGCAGCGCCTGATCCGGCTGGCCATGGAGCTGTCCCGGGCCCGGCGGCAGCTCGCCGACGACCCGTCCGCTGCCGCGTCGACCATCGACGGCGCGCTCGGCCAGGCCAAGGAGACCCTGGACGAGCTGCGGGCGCTGTCGCGCGGCATCGCCCCGCCGATCCTCGCCGACCGCGGCCTGGCCGCCGCGCTGACCTCGCTGGCCGAACGCTCGACCGTGCCGGTGGAGCTGGACGTCGCGGTCGAGGGCAGGCTGCCCGCCGCGACCGAGAACGCGCTCTACTTCGCCGCGGCCGAGGCGCTGTCCAACATCGCCAAGCACAGCGGGGCCGCCTGCGCCCGGATCGAGCTGACCGAGCAGGATGGTCGCGTGTACCTGATGGTGACCGACGACGGCGCGGGCGGCGCGCACCTGGCCAAGGGCCACGGCCTGGCCGGTCTGGCCGACCGGCTGCGCGCGGTGGACGGCGAGTTCGCCGTGGACTCCCCGGCGGGCGGGCCGACGATTCTGGTCGCGCAGGCCCCGGCGACCGTGCCGGTGGCGTGAGCCGGATGCGCGTCGTCGTCGCCGAGGACAGCGTGCTGCTGCGCGAGGGCATCGTCCGGCTGCTGGCCGAGGCCGGGCACGAGGTCGTCGCCGCGGTCGGCGACGGCCCCGCGCTCGTCGCGGCCGTGGCCGAGCACACCCCGGACGCCGCGGTCGTCGACGTACGCATGCCGCCCACCCACACCGACGAGGGCCTGCGCGCCGCGGTGCGGGTCCGCCGGGACACGCCGGGCACCCGGGTGCTGGTGCTGTCGCAGTACGTCGAGCTCGCGTACGCCGACGAGCTGCTCGCCGACGGCCGGGGCGGGGTCGGCTACCTGCTCAAGGACACGGTGGTCGACGTCGACGGCTTCCTCGACGCGCTGGCCCGGGTCGGCGCCGGCGCGACCGTGCTCGACCCGCAGGTGATCTCGCAGCTGATGCTGCGTGGCAGGAGGGACCCGGTGCAGGAGCTGACGCCCCGCGAGCGGGAGGTGCTCGAGCTGATGGCGCAGGGCTGGTCCAACACCGCGATCGGGCGGAAGCTGGTGGTCAGCGACGGCGCGGTGGAGAAGCACATCGGCAACATCTTCACCAAGCTCGGCCTGGCCCCCGACGGTGACCAGCACCGGCGGGTGCTGGCCGTGCTGGCCTACCTGCGCTCCTGACGCCGAGCGGGAATCCGGCGGCCGGTGCCCGCAACCAGGTGCGGGCGCGGGGCGTCATCATGAGCATGAATCGGGTTGTCCGCGCCGCCGCCACGGTGATCCTCCTGGCGATCCTGGTGCCGCTGCTGGTGCTGTCGTCGGCGGCCGTCGGGCCGGCGCCACGGCACTGGTCGGGCGTCTCCCTGTCCGGGTGGGAGCTTCCGCTGGTCGACGCCCGCCCGCGGCAGGAGCCGGGAACCGTCCGGGCGCCGCACCTCGACGCCGTCACCGACCGGCTGATCGCGCGGGGGGACGGCGGATGGCAGGCCGTGGTGCCGCTGCACGACGGCTCGGTGTACGTCGAGACGACCCGGCTCGACCCGTCGTTGTTCGCGGAGCTGGGTCGGGACTTCGGCGGCGACCGGGTGAGCGTGGTCTACGCGCCGCTGGCTCCGCAGGTCAGCCCGGACGGGGGCGGCGGCGTCCCCGCGCAGACGCTCTGGCAGCGCACGGATCCGCTGGTCACCTGGGCGACCCTGATGTTCGGCTTCCCGTGGCAGCTCGGCGCCGCGCTGCTGCTGACCGCTGTCGCGTACGTGGTCGCCGCGCGGGCACGCCGTCGGCGCGCTGCCGGCACGGCCGCCGTCCCCGCCGGCTGACCGGCGCGGCGTCCGGTCGACCCGCACCGGTGGCCGCCGAGAGCGCTACCGGTCCTGCCACGGGGCGGCGGCCTGGTCCAGGGGCAGGAACAGCGACGGCTGGCGGTCCCGGTTGCCGTCGTGCACCTCGGGATCCCACAGGAAGCGGCCGGATCCGTCCGGCCAGACCAGCTGCACCATCGGGAACGGTGGTCGCTGGTAGTAGTCGATCGCCGCGCCGAACAGCCGGGGATACCAGCTGTCGTGCACGGGCGCGATGCCCAGCGTGTCGTGGTGGCCGCCCATGACTCCGGTGCGGACCCGGCCCGGCTCCAGCGGGTCGCCGTCCCTGATCTGCCCTGCGACCGTGTTGACGTACCGGGTCGCGTACTGGTGCGGCACGCCCACCAGGCACAGCTCGGGGCTGCCGAAGGTGTGCCAGAGCCCGATGCTGTACGCCCACTCGCCCGCCGGGTCGCCGAACACTCCGGTCACCGCCCAGCCATGGGTGCCGACCATGCGGACGTTGGCGGCGTCACGCGTGCCCGGTCGCCGCCACCAGCGAGGCGGTTCGCAGCGCAGGCAGTGGCATTCACGTTCGGGCGGCGGCACGGGCACCAGCGGATGCTACGCGGTGCGCGTGGTGTGGCTCAGCCCGGCAGCTTCGCGGCGAGCATCTGGACGTGCCGGATCTCCGGCGATTTGGCGAGCAGCTCACCGGCCCGGCCCATGAGCGAGCCGGCGATGTCGCCGTTCAGATGCGCCTGCAGCGCCGCCTCGTCGCCGAACGCGTCGAACAGGCCGAACGTGGTCTCGTCGATCCGGAAGCAGAACCACGCCACGGTGCCCGGCTCGCCCTCGGCCAGCGAAAGGGCGCCGGCCAGGAACGAGGCGACCTCCTCCTCCTTGCCGGGCGCGGCATGCAGCGTCGCCAGCAGACCGACCGTGACCATGTGCGCTCCCTGTGGCTGGTGGTGTCCGGCGGGTTCGGCCAGTGGTCACCGCGGCGCTCGTCGGCGACCCGATCGCGAAGACCTCGGCTCGTCACCAGAGACGTTAGCGACATTTGCCCGCCGACACCTGGATTGCACTCCTTTGCCCTGTGCGGTGATCACGGTCTGGGGGTGCTGACACGCCGTCGAACACGTCCACAAGTTCATGATCAACGCGGTGGATGGTGGGGTGTGGTGGGTGGTGGGGCCTAGGGTGGGGGTGTGGGGGAGCGGGCTGGCGGGGGTCGGCGGGTGCTGGTGACCGGGGCGACCGGGTACATCGGCGGGCGGCTCACGCCGCGCCTCATCGAGGCGGGGCACCGCGTGCGCTGCATGACGCGCTCGGCGAGCCGGCTGCGCGACGTGCCCTGGGCGGCGCGGGTGGAGGTCGCCGAGGCCGACGTGCTCGACCTGGCCGCCACCCGCCAGGCGCTGCGCGGCATCGACGTGGCCTACTACCTGGTGCACTCGCTCGGCTCGCGGGGCTTCGAGGCGATCGACCGCCGGGCGGCGCAGACCTTCGCCGCGGCGGCGCTGCAGGAGGGCGTCAAGCGCATCGTGTACCTGGGCGGCCCGGTGCCCGAGCCGTCCGCGGACGGCACCGCCGGCTCGGCGCACCTGCGCTCCCGCGACGAGGTCGCGGCGATCCTGACCGCGTCCGGCGTGCCCACCGTGACGCTGCGGGCCGCCGTGATCATCGGCTCGGGGTCGGCGTCGTTCGAGATGCTGCGCTACCTCACCGAGCGGCTGCCGGTCATGGTCACGCCGCGCTGGGTGAGCAACCGGATCCAGCCGATCTCCGTGCGCGACGTGCTGCACTACCTGGTGGGCTGGGCGAGCGTGCCGGGCGAGGTGAACCGGTCGTTCGACATCGGCGGACCCGACGTGCTGACGTACCGGGAGATGATGCAGCGCTACGCGCACATCGCCCACCTCAACCGCCGGGTGATCGTGCCCGTGCGGACGCTGTCGCCGTGGCTGTCCTCGCAGTGGGTCAACCTGATCACCCCGGTGCCCGGCGCGATAGCCAAACCGCTGGTCGAGAGCCTGATCCACGAGGCCGTGTGCCACGACCACGACATCAGCCGGTACGTCGCCGACCCGGCGGGCGGCCTGAAGCCGTTCGACGAGGCGGTCCGGCTCGCGCTGCTGAAGATCCGCGACGCGGAGGTGGAGACCCGCTGGTCGACCGCGACCTGGACCCGGGCGGCGGCCGAACCGCTGCCCACCGACCCCGACTGGTCCGGCGGCAGCGTCTACATCGACCACCGTACGCAGCAGGTGAAGGCCCCGCCGCGAGCGCTGTGGAACGTGGTCACCAGCATCGGCGGGGAGAAGGGCTGGTACTCGTTCCCGCTGGCCTGGTCCGCGCGGGGCTGGTTCGACCGGGTGATCGGCGGGGTCGGGCTGCGCCGCGGCCGCCGCGACCCGGTCGAGCTCTACACCGGGGAGGCGCTGGACTTCTGGCGCGTCGAGGAGATCGAGCCGGGGCGGCTGCTGCGGCTGCGGGCGGAGATGATGCTGCCCGGCCGGGCCTGGCTGGAGCTGCGCGTCTGCGACGACCCGGCGGGCAGCCGCTACGAGCAGCGCGCCGTGTTCATCCCGCGTGGCCTCGCCGGGCACCTCTACTGGCGCTCCATCTCGCCGTTCCACGCCATCGTCTTCGGCGGCATGGCCCGCAACATCGCCCGCGCCGCCGAACGCGGCTGACCCTCAGCGGGTGAGGACGTCGCCGAGCAGGTCGACGAGGGCGGCCGCGCAGGCGCCGTCGGGATCCTTGGCGGGGTTGTAGCAGCCGATCGAGACGCCGGCGAGCGCCGCCGACCCGGTCAGCGGGCGCATCAGGTCGCGCAGGTCGGCCAGGCGCAGGCCGCCGGACATCAGGTAGTCGGTGGCGGGGAAGGCATGCTCGTCGAGCACGTCCACGTCCAGGTGCACCCAGTACGGCCCGCCGGCCGCGAGCAGGTCACGAGCCTGCTGGCCCGCGTCGGTCATGCCCTGCTCGTGCAGGTCGTCGGGGGTGGACTCGGGCGGGTAGCCGAGCTGCTCGGGCAGCACCGAGCCGTACTCGACGGCCTCGTGCCGGTCGCGCGCCCCGAGCAGGCGCAACCGGTCCGGCGTGACCAGCGGGCCGCCGACGGCGTCCACCCAGTCGACCGGCCCGTGCCCGGTGATTACGGAGATCGGCATGTCGGCGGGCTCGCCGGTGGGGGAGGTGCGCCCGTCGTAGAGGTCCAGGTGCCCGTCCAGGTACGCCAGCCCGATGCCGCCGAGCGCGTCGCGGGCCCCGGCCAGCGCGGCCGGGAGCAGGGTGCAGCAGCCGCCCAGCACCAGCGGCCGGTCCCCGGCGGCGACGAGCTCGCTGACGCTGCGGCGTACCACGTCGGTCATGGCGCGCACGGAGGGCCAGGCGAGCACACCGGTGTGCGCGTCGCGGACCTTGCCGACCAGGCGCACCGGCAGGTCCCCTGCGTCGCGCCCGCCCACGGCGCCGACCAGGCCGGCGGCGCGCAGCGCGCCGGGTGCCAGCTCGGTGCGCAACGGCGGGTCGCCCGCCTCGGGCACCCCGACGCAGTCGATCGGCACCCCCACCACAGTGATCATGGTGACAAGTCTTGTGCGGCGACGCGGCGGCGGCAAGCAGGCTCGCGCGGCGCGTCTGCGGTCGCCGCCACCACTGACCGCAGGTCGGCAGTTCCTGTGGGCTCGGCAGGGCCAGGATCGGCACCGCTCAGCGGCGGTGGTCGTCGATCAGGAACAGGGCCAGGCCCATGGTCAGCAGCGCGGTCGCCACCCATACCGCGGCGTCACCGAGGCGGACCGTGGCCAGCCCGCCCAGCACCGCCCCGGCGGCGAACGACGCGATGGCGGGCCACAGGCTGCGCGCCCGGGCGGCCGCCTCCCGGTCGTGGCGCACGACGGCGCCGTACGCGGCCTGCGCGGCGTTGCGCAGGTTCGTCGTGGTGACCGTCGTGTTGAACGTCCACCGGCCGATGAGGCCGAAGCAGGTGATCTGCACCGAGGCCACGAACGCGATCAGCACGGCGACCAGGTCGTCCGGCGTGGCCGGCGGCAGCAGGCCGACCGCGACCAGCACCAGGATCTCCAGCAGCAGCGCGGCACGGGCGGGCCGTCGCAGCACCGCCGCGACGCGGGGCAGCTGGATGGTCTCGGCGACCCACACCCCGACGATGAACGCCGCGATCGGCGGCACGTGGCGCAGCGCGGCGGCCCAGTCCGACTGCGCCGCGGTCACGCCGAGCAGCACGACGTTGCCGGTCTGCGCGGTGGCGAACACCCCGCCCCGGCCCAGGAAGGTGTACGCGTCGAGGAAGCCCGCGGCCATGGTCAGCAACGCGATCAGCCGCAGCGACCGTGCGGTCAGCCGCGCTCCGCCCGCGTCGTCCGTCAACACGTCCCCCGATCACCCTGCCTGGCCATGATCCCCCGGGTCGGGGCGGCCGCCGGGCAACTCCGGCCGACTCGCGGACCGCCGCTCGCCCGGCCCGTTCTGTCCTGGATTCCGCCTGCTCGCGCCGGTCGTCCGCCGTAGGGTGGTGTGGTGGCCCGGAACAGCTCCAGGCGCGTCTGGGGACGCGACACCGTGGAGTTCGGCCGGGTGACCGCGTTCAGCGACGGCCTGTTCTCGATCGCGATGACGCTGCTCATCGTCGAGGTCACCGTGCCGCACCTGGTCGAGGAGACGAGCACGAAGGAGCTGGCGGCCCGGCTGGACGAGCTGGTGCCGAACTTCGTCGGCTTCTTCGTCTCGTTCACGCTGATCGGCCGCTACTGGGTGGCGCACCATCAGATGTTCAGCGTGCTGCGCGGGGTGGACTACCCGCTCATCATCCGCAACCTGGTGTACCTGGCCTTCATCGCGTTCCTGCCGTTCCCGACCGCGCTGCTCGGCCGACTACTTCGGCAACCCGCTGGCCCTGAGCGCGTACGCGGTCGCCGCGGGCATCGTCAGCGGCCTGGAGGTGGTGCTGCTGCGCTACGCCTGGAAGGCGAGGCTGCTGCGGGTGCACGTCACCCCGGAGGTGATGCGCTGGGGCTCGATCATGTCGCTGTCCCCGGTGGTGGCGTTCGCGGTGTCCATCCCGGTGGCGTTCGCCAGCAGCATCGTCGCGGTGCTGATCTGGCTCTTCCCGATCCCGTTCGGCATCTACATGCAGCGCCACGCCCCGGAGGGCGCGGAGGTGCTGGAGTGAGCGGGGCTCAGCGGGCCGCGGCGACGGCCGGCTCGGCTTCGGCGGGCGCGGCGGCGGGCGTGCGCTTGGCGACCCAGCGCTCGAACAGCAGGCCCAGGAACGGCGGGATCGACGCGGCGCCGCCCACGACCAGGCGGCCGAAGCTCCACCGGTGCACCTTCGCCGTCCACAGCATGGTGGCGAGGTAGAACACGAACATCGCGCCGTGCACCCGGCCGAAGACGAACACGCCGAGGTCGTTCTTCACCACGATGTACTTGAAGAACATGCCGATGAGCAGGCCGACCCACGAGATCGTCTCGGCGATGGCGGCGTAGCGGAACCAGCGGCCTGCGGTGCTCGACATGGATTCTCCCGGGCGGTCGGCGGTGACGGAGTGATCATAGGCCCCCGCGGGAGCCCGTTTCGGGCCTCGCCACGCGCCTGTGACCGCCGCAACCCTAGGCCATGATCCACGAAGTTGCCTGGCAGATGTGCGAAAGGAACCTGAAGATACGCCCATCTGCCTGGCAAGTCGGACGATCTTGGGCGATCGGGGCATGGGATTGACTCGATGTTGTCGCCGCTCTACTTTGAACATGTGTTCAGAACAGATGTTCAGAATCACGTTGCACCCGTAGGGTCTCCGCGCACGCCGGCGGTCTCCCGGACGCGGGAGCTGCCGGGACGCCGTGACGTGGCGGTGCTCGGCGGAGGCCTCGCAGGCCTCGCCACCGCGCTGCGGCTGCAGGCCGCAGGGCTGTCCACGATCGTGTTCGAGGCGCACGGGCACGCCGGCGGCTGCGCCGGCTACTTCCGGCACCGCGGCTTCTCCTTCGACGTCGGCGCCACCACCCTGGTCGACTTCGCCCCCGGCGGCGTCGGCGCCGAGCTGCTGACCACCGCCGGCATGCCCGATCTCGACGCCGAGCACCTGCCCGGCTACGTGGCCTGGCTGCCCGACCGGGTCGTCACCCTGCACCGCGAGCAGCACCGCTGGCACGCCGAGCGGCTGCGCGCCCTCGGCGACACCCGGGCACACCGGCGGTTCTGGGCCGAGCTGGACCGGATCGCCGAGGTGTTCTGGGCGGCCAGCCGGTCCGGCATCCGGCTGCCGGTGCGCACCCCCGCCGACGCCCTGCACGACCTGCGGGCGGTGGGGCTGCGGCACCTGCCGCTGGTGCGCCACCTCGGCCGCACCATGGGCGACGCGCTGCGCGCGCACGGCCTGCGCGACCAGGACCCGCTCGTCGCGCTGCTCGGCATGCTGGTCGAGGACACCGTGCACAGCACCGTCGACCGGGCACCGCTGATCAACGCCGCGCTCGGGGTGACCATCCGCGGCGCGGGCCTGTCCCGCCACCGCGGCGGCATGCACGGGTTCTGGCGCGCGGTCGTGGCCCGCTACCGCGAGCTCGGCGGCGACCTGCGCACCGGGTGCCGGGTGCGGCGGGTCACCGGGCACGACGGCGCGTTCACCGTGCACACCGCGCGCGGTTCGGTCGAGGCCGGGGTTGTGGTCAGCGCGCTGCCCGCGCCGGTCACCGCCGAGGTGGCCGCGGGCACGCCGGTCGCCCACCGGCTGCGCCCGTACCTGGAGCGTGACGAGCCCGACCTCGGCGGGGCGGTGGTGGTGTTCCTCGGCGTGCCCGAGGACGAGGTCGCCGGGCAGGAGTTCACCCACCACCAGCTGATGCAGGACTACGCCCGGCCGCTGGGCGAGGGCAACAACATGTTCGTGTCGGTCTCGGCACCGGGCGACACGGTCAGCGCCCCGCCCGGTCACCGCGCCGTCATGATCTCCACCCATACCGAGCTGGCGAGCTGGCGGGGGCTGTCCGAGGGGGAGTACGCCGAGCGCAAGCGCGAGATCGGCGAGCGCCTGCTCGGGTACGCCCGGCGGGTGTATCCGCGGCTCGGCGAGCGGGCCGTGGTCTGCCAGGTCGGCACGCCGCGCAGCTACGAGCGGTTCACGTGGCGGCCGGGCGGGGCGGTCGGCGGGGTGCGCCAGACGCTGCGCAACGCCAACCAGTCCGCCGTGCCGCACCGCTCGGGCCGGCGCGGGTTCTGGCTGGTCGGCGACTCGACCTGGCCGGGGCTGGGCACGGTCGCCTGCGTGCTGGGCAGCCGCCTCGTCGCCGACGACGTCCGCCGCCATGCCCGCACCCACGGGGGTGTGCGGTCATGAGAAGTGGGCTGCCCAGCCTCGGCGAGGTCGGGGCCGACCTGCTCGCCGTCTCGCCCTGGCGGACCCGGGTCGCGCTGCTGCGGCCGTACGCGGGAATCCTGGTCTTCGCCCTCGTCGCCTGGGCGGGGTGGTGGTGGCTGACGCCGCTGGTCGTCTTCGGGATCTTCGTGGCCGTGGTGACGGTGACCCACGACGTGGTGCACCGGGCGCTCGGGCTCACCGCCCGCCAGTCCGACTGGGCGCTGTTCCTGATGGGACTCGTGCTGCTGGAGAGCGGCCACGCCTACCGGTCCACCCACCTGCAGCACCACCGCCTGTTCCCCAGCGACGAGGACCCGGAGGGCTACCCGGCGGAGCTGTCGCTGCTCGGTGCGGTGGTCTACGGGCCGGTGTTCCTGGTCCGGCTGTGGTGGTGGTCGTGGCGGCGGGCGCGCGACGACCGGGCGCTACGGGCGTGGCTGCTGGCCGAGGCCGTGGCGCCGATCGCGGCGGTCACCGGGGGTGTGCTGCTGTGGCCGGTCACCCCGGCGCTGCTGGCGTACGCGGTGATGGCGATCGTGGGCAGTTGGGTCTACCCCTTGCTCACCGTGTACCTGCCGCACCACGATTACGGCGACGAGCCGCTCACGCAGACGCGTACGCTGCGCGGGCGGGTCATCCCCGCGATCTTCCTCGAGCTGACCTACCACCTGGAGCACCACCTGTACCCGCAGATCCCCAGCCACCGGCTGCCCGAGCTGGCCCGCCGCCTCGACCCGCACCTGGCCGCGGCCGGCGTACGCCCGATCCGGGTCATCTGATGCCCCGTGCCGACACCCGGGCGCGGGTGCTGCAGGCAGCCGTACGCACCCTCGCCCAGGAGGGGTACGGCCGCTGCACCGCCCGCGCCGTCGCCAAGACCGGCGGGTTCGCGCCGGGCGTCATCTACTACCACTTCGCCGACATGGACGACCTGTTCACGGCGACCGCGCAGTACACCAGCGAGGCCCGGCTGGCCCGCTACCGGGCCGAGCTCGCCGAGGTCGCCACGGCGGCCCAGACGCTGGCCGCGCTGCGCCGTCTCTACGACGAGGACGGCTCCGCCGGGTACATCGCCGCGGTGCAGGAGCTGGTCGCCGCCGCGAACGCGAACGCGCGGCTGGCCGAGCAGGTGAAGGTCCAGACCGCGCAGTGGCAGGACTTCGCCACCGGGATCATCGAACGCCTGCTCGCGGGCACGCCGCTGGCCGAGGTGATCCCGGTGCGCGAGGTCGCCACCGCCGCGGTCGCGCTCTACCTCGGCATGGAGATGCTGTCCCACCTGGAGGCGCACCGGCTCGGCCCGGACGCCCTGTTCGACGCGGCGGAGCGGTTCGCGCCGCTGGTCGACATGTGGCGGCTCGGCCTGCTGTCCGAGTCCTGACCCGGTCCACGGCCATCGGCTCGCGGCGACAGCCTGGGCAGTGGCACGGGTGAGTCATCACCGCGCGAGGAACGCACGCACCAGGGCGAGGCCTTCGGCCGGTGCCTGGCGCAGCACACCGTGGCCGACCCCGGGCAGCACATGCACCTCGACGCGGGCGTTGGGCAGCGCGTCCGGCAGCCGCCGGGCCGCCTCGGCGGGCGACACCGGGTCGTGCTCCCCGGACAGGACCAACACCGGGCAGGTGACCTCGGACCCGTACGGGCCCAGCTCGGCGGGACCGCACCCGCCTCGTCGGAAGTGGTCGCGCACGTCGTCGTTCATCCGGGCGCGGGCGACGCGTACCGCCAGGTCACCGGACGCCGCCTGCGTGCCGTAGAGCGGCAGGCAGTGTTCCCGCCAGGCGGCCGCCGCGCACTCCGGCTTGACCAGGCTGTGGTCCGCGCCCGGACCGCCGTGCAGCAGCACCAGCGTCGGCCGGACCGCCATCGCGTCGCCGTCGGGCCGCAGCGCGCTGCCGTCCACGTCGAAGAAGAGCCGGACGTCTCCGATGGAGATTCGCATGTGGCCATCCTGGCCCACTCCCGGAGGTCCCGCCGCCCCCCTCGATGCGTACGAGGCGGGTAGCGCGGGAGACGACCGGCTCAAATGGACACGGTGGTGGCGTGCGCGGGGTGATCCGTCGCATTGTGCCGGCCCCGCGGGGTGCGGCAGGGTGAGCGGATGGCGGTCTACGGGGCGGCGGCAGAGCCGCGGGTGCGGCGGCTCGGCCGGCTCTACGCGCTGCTGCGCGGCTGCGACGAGGGCGTGCTGTTCTTCCCGCTGGCCACGCTGCTGATGACCGATGCGGGCTTGTCCACGGCCGAGCTGACCACGCTGCTGATGATCTGGGGTGGGGTCGCGTTCGCGCTGGAGGTGCCCTCCGGCGCCTGGGCGGACACCTTCTCCCGCCGCAGGCTGCTGGCCTGCGGCGCGGTGCTGCGCGGCGTCGGGTTCGCGGTGTGGTTCCTGTGGCCGACCTATCCGGGCTTCGCGATCGGGTTCGTGCTGTGGGGCGTCCGCAGCGCCATCAGCTCCGGTACCAAGGAGGCGCTGCTCTACGACGAGCTGCGCGCGATCGGGGCGCAGGCCCGCTACACGGCGCTGGCCGGCCGGGCGGCGACCGTGGCGATGCTGTCCATGCTGGCGGCGAGCGCGCTGGCCGCGCCCGCCTACGCGGTCGGCGGGTACGGTCTGGTCGCGGCCGCGAGCGTGCTCGCCTGCCTGGGCAGCGCGGCGGCGGCGCTGGCGCTGCCCGAGCGGCCGCGTGCCGGCGAGGTGCACGAGCACGCCGGGTTGCGGGCGTACCTGCACACGCTGCGCAGCGGTGTCGCCGAGGTGCGCGCCGACCGCCGGGTGTGGCACGTGGTGCTGATCGCCGCCGCCGTGCCGAGCCTGAGCGCGCTGGACGAGTACGGCCCGCTGCTGGTCCGCGACCTCGGTGTGGCCACGGCAGGGGTGCCGCTGGTCATCGCGGCGATGATCGCGGCGATGGCGATCGGCAGCGCGCTCGCCGAACGCTGGCGGGCCACGCCCGCGGCGGTCGGCGCGACCATCGCCGCGGCCGGGGTGTGCCTGGCCGTCGGCGCGCTGGCCGGGGGGCTGTGGGGCCTGGTGCCGCTCGCGATCTGCTTCGGGCTGCTGCAGCTGACCCGGGTGCTGACCGAGGCGGCGCTGCAGGGCGCAATGAGCGGGCGCACCCGGGCGACGGTGCTGTCGGTGGCCGGGTTCGGCGCGGAGCTGGGCGCGCTGGCCGTCTACGGCGGGTTCGGTGTCGGCTCGCTGTGGCTGGGCATCGGCCCGCTGGCCGCGCTGTGCGCGGTGCCGATGCTGGTGGTCGGCCTGCTGGCGGCGCGCTGGCTGCCGGTGCCGGGCCCGGCTGTCGCCGAGCCCGCCTAGACTGTCCACTCCCGACCCGAGGAGATCGAGAACGTGGGCGACGCGCTCTGGTGCGTGGTGATTCCCGGCGGCTTCCTGGCCTGGGTCACCTTCATCGTCTGGGCGAACCTGCGGTCGGGTGACCGCTCGCCGGAGGGGTTCAGCGACGGCTCGTCCGGCTCGCACCACTCGGACACGTTCGGCGGCGGGTCCGGCGGTGACTCCGGGTCCGGATCGAGCTTCTGAACCCGGGAGGTTGACACGGCATAGAAACATGTCCACATGAATGTGGACGACGACCGTGAGCGCCTGCGCGAGAAGACACTGTCGGGACTCTGGCGCCGGATCGCGGGAGCGGTCGGGGCCGTGCTGCTCCTGATCGTGTGCTATCTCGGCATGCTGCGGTGGCCCGACGGCGAGCCCGGTCCCGTCAAGGTGGCGCAGGACCGGATCGTGGCGACCGCTGCCCTGTCCGCGTGCCTGTTGCTGCTCGGCTGGGCCGCTTTCGCGGCGGTGCGGGCGTACGTGCGCCACTGGTGGGCGGTCCTGGGGGCCGAGATCGTGCCGGCGAGGATCGTGGACAAGCACCACACCGCCGACGGCGAGGGCGGCGATCGGTGGGACGTCCGGGTCACCGGCCGGACGCTGGACGGGCAGACGTCGTTCCACCGGAAGGTCTACGCCGGCGTGCACGACCCGGGTCCGATCGGGACCTCGATCAGGGTGCGCTACCACGCCGGGCTGCGGCGGATCTCGACGGTCGAGCGCGGCCCCCTGGCCGTGGTCACCTCGGTCATCGGCCACCTGCTCGCCGTCGGCGGCATCGCGGTGCTGCTCTACTCGGCGTGGTCGGTCGCCCGTATCGCCGCCCGCCTCTGGTGGTGACCGGGCGCGGCGAACCCGTCGCGTGGCGGCCACGGATCATTCGCGTCGCGGCCATGTCCCGGAGTCATGTTACCGCTTAGTATCTCCATCCATCGATGGAAGGAGCGGTACATGCTCGACAGGTTCAGGGTCACCGGGCGATCCCTGGTGGTGGCCGTGCTGGCGGCGGGGCTCACCGTGGCGGGGCTCGCCGTGCCGTCACCGGCGGGGGCGGCCGTCACCCATGCCCAGCTCGCGCTGCGCTGGGCGCCGATCCACTACCAGGACGTCGACACGACCGGCAGCCACGCGCTGAGCGGCAGAGCCGACTACATCACGAGGGTGGACTTCGACGGCGACCTCAACGGGCGCAACAACTGGGATCGGGCGGGCCAGGCCGGGGTCTCGTTCGCGGCGCACGCCTACTACTCGGTGGTGGAGACGGGCACCCACTGGTACCTGACGTACTTGTTCTTCCACCCGCGGGACTGGACCGACCACCCGTTCTTCGAGACCGAGCACGAGAACGACGGCGAGGGCGTGCTGCTCGTCGTCGAGCGCGACGGCTCCGACCACGGCGTGCTGCGGGCGGCGATCACCGTGGCGCACGCCGACTTCTTCTCGTACACCCCGGCCGGCAGCACCTGGACCAGCGGCCGGGAGAGCGTCGACGGGACGCTGCGGCTGCAGGCCTCGCCGCACGACGGCTTCGCGCACCCGGTCACCGCGCAGGAGGCCAAGGGCCACGGCCTCAAGGCCCACCCGCAGTACGACATCAACGGCGACGGCATCATCTACTACCCGTCGACCACGGCCGAGACGCCGAGCAGCGGCAACGACCGCGACGTGCGCTACCAGCTGATCGACATCCACGCCGCGGGCGGGCTGTGGGCGCAGCGGGCCGACACCGGCCTGTTCGCGAGCCTGGGCACGTTCGCCGGGGACGACTCGGGCGACTGCGGCGCGGGCACCTACGACTGCACCACGAACTCGGCCAACGCGCCGTGGGGCTGGGACGACGGCAACGACCTGCCCGGCCGCGGCCAGCTCGCCACCGACCCGGCGAAGGTGGCGGTGGAGTATTTCACCGTCCCCGGCGCGCTGTCGCGGACGTACACGCACCACCCGTACACGTCCTGAGCTCGCGGAACGGCGTCCTCGTCAGGAGGGCGCCGTTCCGTGCAGCAGGCCCGCGAGCAGGCGGGGGAGGCCGTACTCGAAGACGGCGTCGAGGCTGAGGTCGAAGTCGTCGATCTCGGCGATGCGGGCGACCATCGGGAAGCGACCCGAGCCGATGACGCCGCCGAACAGCTCGCCCTGGCGCGCCATCCACTCGTCGCTGGTCAGGCCGGTGTGCTGGGCGGCCTGCGCCTCGGTCTCGAAGCCCATGGCCAGGCCGCGTACGAAGGCGAACAGGCTCAGGTTGACGTGCATCATCTCGGTCACCGACAGGCCGAGCGGGGCGAGCGCGGCGAGCACGAACTCGGTGTAGCGCATGCCGTGCGGGGCGATCTCCGGCCGGGTGATCGACATGGCCGGGGCGAGCCAGGGATGCCGGCCGAAGATCGCCCACAGCTGGCGGGCGGCCAGCTCCAGCTGCGCGCGGACCTCGCGCGGCGGCGTCGAGGGCAGCGGCGACTCCGCGAACGCCGCGTCGACCATCAACCGGACCAGGTCGTCCTTGCCGCGGACGTAGCGGTAGAGCGCCATCGTGGGCAGCCCGTGCTCGGCGGCCAGGCGGCGCATGGAGACCGCGTCGAGGCCCTCGGTGTCGGCGAGCGCGAGCGCGTGGCGTACCACCTGGTCACGGCTGGTGTCGGTGGGCTCGGCCCGGGGGCGGCGCTCCCGCCGGGTGGGCGGGGCCGGTGCGGCGGGCCGGGCCCGGTCCGCGACGACGGTGCCGACTCCGCGCACCGCGACGACCAGTCCCTCGGTACGCAGCGCGGCCAGCACCTTCGTCGACATCCGCGGCGTCGCCCGCGACGTCTGCGAGCAGATGGGCATCATGCCCGCCGTGGTCCGCGACCGGGTCCACGAGGAGGGCTTCGCCTGGGTCGACGCCGCCGGGCGGCGCACGTCGGAGATGCCCGCCACCCTGTTCGGCGGCGAGGGGATCGTCGCCGAGTACGAGATCCTGCGCGGCGACCTCGCGCACATTCTGGTCGAGGCCACCCGCGGCGACGTCGAGTACCGCTTCGGCGACCGGATCACGGCGCTGACCGACGGCGACGACGGCGTGCGGGTCGCGTTCCGCAGCGGGCACACCGCGCGCTACGACCTGGTCGTCGGTGCCGACGGCATCCACTCGGGCGTGCGCGCGCTCGCGTTCGGCCCCGAGGCGCGGTTCATCCGGCGGCTGGGCGCGTACACGGCGTACTTCACCATGCCCGCGCAGCCCGACCTGGACCCGCACTGGTTCCTGATGCACGGCATCCCGGGCGGGCGCTGCGCCGGGATCCGGCCCGAGGACGGCCGCACGGCCAAGGCGATGCTGTCCTTCCGCGCCCGGCCGGGCACGGCCGACCCGCGCGACGTCGACGGCCAGCAGCGGCTGCTCGCCGAGGTGTTCGCGGGTGCGGGCTGGCGGGTGCCGTTGATGCTCGACGCGATGCGCGACGCGCCCGACTTCTACTTCGACGTCGTCGGCCAGGTGCACATGCCGCGCTGGACCGCCGGTCGGGTCGCGCTGCTGGGCGACGCGGGCTACTGCGCGTCCCCGCTGTCCGGCCTGGGCACCAGCATGTCGCTGGTGGGCGCGTACCTGCTGGCGGGCGAGCTGGCCCGCGCCGGCGGCGACCACCCCGCCGCGTTCGCGGCCTACGAGCGGCTGATGCGCCCCTACGTCAAGCAGTGCCAGCAGCTGCCGCCCGGCGGCGTGCGCGGCATGCTGCCCGACTCCCGCTGGGCGATCGCCCTGCGCGACCTGAGCACCCGCATGATGACCCGCCGCCCGCTGGCCGGCCTGATGGCGAAGCAGGCCGCCAAAGCCGACGCGATCACCCTCCCGGCGTACGCCTGACGCAGGAAGGGCACCTGCCGGACGCTGTGCGTCGTAGCGGGTGCCCTTCCCCACGTGCCCACGGTCTCCGGCGGCGGCGACCACACCGATCACCCGTCCGCCGCATCGGTGCTACTCGGTCGCGGACGCACCGTCCCGGGACCTGCCGGCGTGCCCCGGCCGGGACCTGATCGTCTTCTGCAGGTCGGCCAGCTGGCGGGACAGCCGCACGATCTCGGCGATGAGATGCCGAGCCCGGTGGCGCAGGTCCGCGAAGTCGCTGTCGAAGTCGACGTGCCCCTGCTCAGCCGCACCGGCGTGCCGTGAGACGTCCTTCCGAGGCGACATGTCGGCCCAGCTCATATCGTGCTCCCTCCATCGGCTCGCACCTACCCCGTGCGGCCCGCCTGAAACGGGGCGAGCGCGGACCATGCCGGGACGCGTCCGGTGGTGCAGGTGCTTCTCCGTCACGAGCGGTGGTAGAGGAAGTCGCCGAGCAGGCGGCTGAGCAGGGGCATGACCAGGTAGGTCAGCAGGACCGACAGCAGCAGCGGGATGATCGCGGCGCGCAGCAGGTACGGCAGCGGCAGCTCGCCGAGGTGCTCGGCGCCGAGCAGGTTGAAGATCAGCACCAGCGGGTAGACGCCGCAGAACGACACCAGCGCCATCTTCCACCGCGGCGGCGGCAGGACCGGGCGGCCGGGCAGGCTGAACCAGGTCTCCATGCCGGTCGTGGTCTCGCGCGGCTCGGACTCCATGGCGATGCCGGCCAGGTGCCGGACGGTCACCTCCCGCTCGGGGGAGGTGAGCCAGCGGCTGAGGTTGCGCCCGTTGTCGAAGCGCAGCACGCAGTGGTAGCGCCGCTCCGGCTCGGGCGTGCCGGCGGCCGGGCGCAGCCAGGTGACGCCCCGGTGGCCCGGGAACCGCGACGAGACCTGGTTGATCTCCTCCAGCCACCGCTCGAAGTCGGCCTCGCGGCCCGGCATGACCCGCCAGGTGAACAGCACGGACACGGGTTCGTCGTCGGGCACCGGACCTTCGGTCGCCGCGACGTCGGTCACCGGCGGTCCGTCCTCACAGGATGTCCTCGATCGTGATCGGCAGCCGGTGGTGGCGGCGGCCGGTGGCGTGCCAGATCGCGTTGGCGATCGCGGCGGCGGTGCCGACCATGCTGACCTCGCCGATGCCCTTGACGCCCAGCGGGTTGACCACGGTGTCGGTGGTCTCGACCGTCTCGATGACCACGTCGGGCGCGTCGGCGTTGACGGGCACCAGGTACTCGCCGAGGCTGGCGTTGGACCAGCGGCCGGCCGGGTCCATCACGGTGCCCTCCAGCAGGGCGTGGCTCATGCCCCACAGCATGCCGCCCATCAGCTGGCTGTGCGCGGTCTTGCGGTTGAGCACCCGCCCGGGGTCGAACACGCCGATCAGCTGCCGCACCCGGCACAGGCCCAGCTCCGGATCGACCGCGACCTGCGCGAACTGGGCGCCGAAGGTCATCGTGCCGTAGCCGGTGCCCAGCATGCTGGGCGGGTTCCAGGTGCCCAGCGCCTCGGCGTCGGACATGAACGCGCGTTGCAGCAGCTCGGCGTACGTCTCGCCGGTGCCGGGCCGGTCGCGCAGCTGCATCCGGCCCTCGCTCACCACGACCTGGCGCGGGTCGGCGCCGTGCAGCGGCGAGCGCTCGTCGGCGACGGCCTGGGCGATGAGCTGGTCGCGCAGCGCGGTGGTGGCGATGTGCACCGCCGCGCTGACCATCCCGGCGCCGGCCGAGCCGACGGCGGCGGCGGTGTTGGGCAGGTCGCTGTCGCCGTACTGCACCCGCACCCGCTCCAGCGGCAGGCCCAGCCCGTCCGCGGCGACCTGGGTCATCGCGGTGGCCGAGCCGGTGCCGAAGTCGGCGAAGCTGGACTGCACCACGGCGCTGCCGTCGGCGAAGATGCGGGCGCGGGCGCGCTGCGGGCCGCCGGGCGGTGTCACCGGGTACGCCGAGCTGGCCATGCCCCAGCCGAGCAGCCACTGGCCGTCGCGGGTGCGGCCGGGCCGCGGGTCGCGCTCGCTCCAGCGGGCCAGCTCCGCACCGCGCCGGTAGCACTCGCGCAGCCCCTTGCTCGACCACGGGTTGCCGCTGCCCGGCTCGGTCTCGGCGTAGTTGCGCAGCCGGATCTCGAGCGGGTCCAGGTCGAGCCGCTCGGCCAGCTCGTCGAGCGCGGACTCCATGACGAACATGCCCGCCGCCTCCCCGGGGCACCGGGTGAACGTCGGCGTCATGGTGTTGGCCTTGATGAGGCGGTAGACGCCCTCGTAGTTCGGGCAGTCGTACATCTGCGACGCCACGCTCAGCGACGGTTCGGCCCAGTCGTCGAAGTGCGAGGTGGGGGAGAGCTTGTGGTGCCGGATCGCGGTCAGCCGACCGGTGCGGTCGGCCCCCAGCGTCATCCGCATCTCCTGCTCCTCGCGGTGGCCGCAGCCGCTGAACATCTGCTCGCGGCTCAGCGCCAGCCGCACCGGCCGGTGCACCGCCCGCGCGGCCAGCGCGGACAGCGCCGGGTGCGGCCAGATCATCGCCTTGCAGCCGAAGCTGCCGCCGACGTAGTCGGTCACCACCCGGATGTGCGACGGCATGATGTTGAGCAGCTCGGCGACGGTGTGCAGGGTCGCGTTCGGGCCCTGGGTGGAGTCGTAGAGGGTGAGCCGGTCGCCCTCCCAGACGGCCGTGGTGGCCGAGCACTCGATCGGGTTGTGGTGGTTGGCGGCGCAGTGGTAGGTCAGGTCGACGGTCTGGTGCGCCGCGGCGAGCCCGGCCGCCACGTCGCCGCGGGTGATCCGGCCGGGGATGATCCCGGCGAAGATCTTCTCCGGCTGGTACGCCCGGTCGCGCCCCTGCTCGATCGTGGTGATCGCGGGCGTGTGCTCGTAGGTGACGTGCACCAGCCGCGCCGCGTGCTCGGCGCGGTCCAGGGTGTCGGCCACGACGATGGCCAGCGGCTGCCCGGCGTAGTGGATCACCTCGTCCTGCATCGGGAAGAACGTCTGCCCGGAGGCGGCCGCGCCGAACAGCGACGGCAGCAGCGGCGGCACCGAGCCGCCCTTGGGCAGGTTCAGGTGGTGCAGCACGGCGAGCACGCCGGCGGCGTGCTCGGCCTCGTACGTGTCGAGGTGCCCGACCCGGCCGCTGGGGATGCGGGAGGTGACCAGCACCGCGTGGACCAGGCCCGGCAGCGCGATCTCGGCCGAGTAGCGGCCCGTGCCGGTGACCTTCGCGTGCCCGTCGACGCGGTCGACGGGGCGGCCGATCGCGGTGGTCATGAGGGCTCTCCTCTCGCGGCGAGGGTCTCCAGCGCGCGGATCATCGTCCGCTGGGCCAGCTCGACCTTGAAGGCGTTCATCGGCTGCGTGACGGCGTCGGACATCTCCTCGGCGGCCGCGCGGGCGAACGACTCGCGGGTGGCGGGCTGCCCGAGCAGCGCGCGCTCGGCGCGGCGGGCGCGCCACGGCTTGGTGGCCACGCCGCCGAGCGCCAGACGCACCTCGGCCACCTCGCCTCCGGCCACACGCAGCGCGCACGCGGCGGACGACAGCGCGAACTCGTACGACTCGCGGTCGCGCACCTTCAGGTAGAGCGAGTTGCGGGCCATGGGCAGCGGCGGGACCTCGATCGCGGTGATCAGGTCGCCGTGGTTGAGCGGGTGCTCGCGCTGCGGGGTGGCGCCGGGCAGCAGGAAGAAGTCGTCGACGGGGTAGGCGTGGTGCCCGTCGGTGTTCTGCACGTGGATGACGGCGTCCAGGGCGACCAGGGCCACCGCGACGTCGGACGGGTGGGTGGCGATGCAGTGCCGGCTGGTGCCGAGCACGGCGTGGCCGCGGTTGATCCCGGTCAGCGCGTCGCAGCCGCTGCCGGGCTCGCGCTTGTTGCAGGACGCCTCCGCGTCGCGGAAGTACGTGCAGCGGGTACGCTGCAGCATGTTGCCGCCCATCGAGGCCATGTTGCGCAGCTGCGCCGAGGCCCCCAGCACGAGCGCCTCGGAGATCACCGGGAAGCGGTCGAGGACCAGCGGCGCCATCGCCACGTCGTTCATCCGGGCCATCGCGCCGATGCGCAGCGCGCCGTCGGGCTGCACCTCGATGTGGTCGATGGGCAGGTCGTTGATGTCGACCAGGCGCTGCGACGCCTCGGCGTAGATGCGCAGCATGTCGACCTTGGTGGTGCCGCCCGCCAGGTACGCGGCGCCCGCGTCGGCGGTCACCGTGGCGATGGCGGTGGCCACGTCCGCGACACGGGAGTAGCTAACGGGCCGCACTGCCCACACCTCCCACGCCGTCGCGGACGTCGCGGATCGCGGTGCGGATGTTCGGGTACGCCGCGCAGCGGCAGATGTTGCCGCTCATCCACTCGCGGATCTCGTCGTCGGACCCGGCGTGCCCCTCGGCCAGCAGCGCGACGGCCGACATGATCTGCCCCGGGGTGCAGTAGCCGCACTGGAACGCGTCCTCGGACAGGAACGCCTTCTGCATCGGGTGCAGGATGCCGTTCTCGGCGAGCCCCTCGATGGTGGTGATCTCGCGGCCCTCGCAGGCGATGGCCAGGGTCAGGCAGGCCACGACGCGCCGCTTGTCGACCCATACCGTGCACGCGCCGCAGGCACCCTGGTTGCAGCCCTTCTTGGCCCCGGTGAGGTTCATGTGGTCACGCAGGCAGTCCAGCAGGCTGACCCGCGGCTCGATCCGCACCACGTACGTGGCGCCGTTGACGTTGAGAACCACGTCGACCGGACCCGGCCCCTGGACCGCGTCCGGCAGATGGGAAGCCACCATCGCTCCTCCTCTTCCGCGCCTCACGCCACGCTATAGCAGTAAACCCTCTATATCCGGGCGAATGCCGATTGTCTGATCATCGGGAGAAAAGGGGCTGGTCCGAGCCTGGAAAACGGGACATTCTGCCTGCACAGACGGCCCGTCCGGGCGAGGATCGGCACATGACGGTGACAGAGCGACCGGGCGCCGGGCACACCGCCGGTGTGACGCACCTGCGTGACGACGATCTGAGCAGGCTCGACGCCTGGTGGCGGGCGGCCAACTACCTGACCGTGGGTCAGATCTACCTGATGGGCAACGCGCTGCTGCGCGAGCCGCTGACCCCGGAGCACATCAAACCGCGGCTGCTCGGCCACTGGGGGACCAGCCCCGGCCTGAACATGCTGTGGGCGCACCTCAACCGCACCATCACCAACCGGGACCTCAACGCCATGTTCGTCTGCGGGCCCGGCCACGGCGGCCCGGCGATCGTGGCGAACACCTGGCTGGAGGGCACCTACAGCGAGCTGTACCCGAGCGTGGACCGCAGCGAGGCCGGCATGACCCGGCTGTTCCGGCAGTTCTCGTTCCCCGGCGGCATCCCCAGCCACGTCGCGGCGGAGGTGCCCGGCTCCATCCACGAGGGCGGCGAGCTCGGCTACTCGCTGATGCACGCGTACGGCGCGGCGCTGGACAACCCCGGGCTGCTGGTGGCCTGCGTGATCGGCGACGGCGAGGCGGAGACCGGGCCGCTGGCGTGCAGCTGGCTGGCGAACACCTTCCTCAGCCCGGTCACCGACGGGGTGGTGCTGCCGATCCTGCACCTCAACGGCTACAAGATCGCCAACCCGACGGTGCTGGCCCGCATCCCCGAGCACGACCTGATGGCGATGATGCACGGCTTCGGCTACCGGCCGATCCTGGTGTCCGGGCACGACCCGGTGCGGGTGCACCACGAGCTGGCGTACGCGCTGGACAGCGCGCTGGACGACATCGCCGCCATCCAGACCCGCGCCCGGCAGGGCGCCGACGGCGAGCGCCCCCGCTGGCCGATGATCATCCTGCGTACGCCGAAGGGCTGGACCGGCCCCCGGATCGTCGACGGCGTCCCGGTCGAGGGCACCTTCCGCGCGCACCAGGTGCCGCTGGCCAACGTGCGCGACAACCCGGAGCACCTGGCCGAGCTGGAGGCGTGGATGCGCTCCTACCGGCCGGAGGAGCTGTTCGACGCGACCGGCGCGCCCATGGCCTACCTCGCGCCGCTGGCCCCGCGCGCGGCCCGGCGGATGAGCGCCAACCCGCACACCAACGGCGGCCTGCTGCTGCGCGACCTCGTCCTGCCCGACATCCGGGCGTACGCCGTCGACGTCCCGACTCCCGGCACCCCGGCGGCCGAGGCGACCCGCGTGCTGGGGGTGTGGCTGCGCGACGTGATCCGCGCCAACCCCGACCGGTTCCGGCTGTTCGGCCCGGACGAGGTCAACTCCAACCGGCTCAACGCCGTGTTCGAGGTGACCGACCGCGAGTTCGACGCGATGATCTACGAGGGCGACGACCACCTCGCGCCCAGCGGCCGGGTGATCGAGGTGCTGTCCG
Organism: Catellatospora sp. NPDC049609; assembly: GCF_040675365.1. Lineage (NCBI taxonomy): Bacteria > Bacillati > Actinomycetota > Actinomycetes > Micromonosporales > Micromonosporaceae > Catellatospora > Catellatospora sp. NPDC049609. The sequence continues at coordinate 48,203 of NZ_JBFAOU010000018.1, forward strand.
AGCACCTGTGCGAGGGCCTGCTGGAGGGATACCTGCTCACCGGCCGGCACGGGCTGCTCACCAGCTACGAGGCGTTCATCCACGTGGTCGACTCGATGGTCAACCAGCACGCGAAGTGGCTGAAGGTGACCCGGGGCATCGAGTGGCGCCGCCCCATCGCCTCGCTGACGTACCTGCTGTCCAGCCACGTCTGGCGGCAGGACCACAACGGCTTTTCGCACCAGGACCCCGGCTTCATCGACCACGTGGTCAACAAGAAGGCCGAGGTGTGCCGGATCTACCTACCGCCGGACGCCAACACCCTGCTGTCCACCATGGACCACTGCCTGCGCAGCCGCGACTACGTCAACGTCGTGGTGGCGGGCAAGCAGCCCCAGCCGTCCTGGCTGAACATGACCGAGGCCGCCCTGCACTGCCGCCGCGGCCTGGGCATCTGGAACTGGGCCAGCAACGACGCCGGCGGCGTGCCGGACGTGGTGATGGCCTGCGCCGGCGACGTGCCGACGCTGGAGACGCTGGCCGCGGTCGACCTGCTGCAGCGCTACCTGCCCGAGCTGCGGGTGCGGGTGGTCAACGTGGTGGACCTGATGCGGCTGCAGCCCGACACCGAGCACCCGCACGGCCTGCCCGACGCCCAGTTCGACGCGATCTTCACGGTGGACCGGCCGGTCGTGTTCGCGTACCACGGCTATCCGAGCCTGATCCACCGGCTCACCTACCGCCGCACCAACCACGGCAACATGCACGTGCGCGGCTACCGCGAGGAGGGCACCACGACCACGCCGTTCGACATGGTAATGCTCAACGACCTGGACCGCTACCGGCTGGTCATCGACGTCATCGACCGGGTGCCGGGGCTGGGCGTGAGCGCGGCCGGGCTGCGCCAGTACATGACCGACGCGCGCCAGCGGGCCCGCGACCACACCAGGGCGTACGGCCAGGACGCGCCCGACATCACCGACTGGACCTGGCCGGGACGCGCATGAACAGCCTCGACGCCGGTGCCGGGCCGGCGATGAACACCGAGGAGGGCGGCGCGCACCCGGTCGTCGTCGGGGCCGACGGGTCGGAGTCGTCGCTGGCCGCCGTCCGGCTCGCCACCCGCGAAGCGGCCTGGCGGCACCTGCCGCTGCGCATCGTGCACGCGTTCATCTGGCCGCTGATGCACGTCGGCATGGGACCGTCCGAGGCCGGACCCGGCGGGGGCGGGCTGCGCCACGACGCCGAGCAGGCCCTGGCCGAGGCCGCCGCCGCCGCGAAGAAGACCGACCCGGCCGTGTCCGTGCTCACCGACCTCATCACCGGTGCGCCCTCGCCGGTGCTGCTGCGCGCCGCGCGCGACGCCGAGCTGCTGGTCATCGGCGACCGCGGGCTGGGCGGGTTCACTGGGCTGCTGGTCGGCTCGGTCGCGGTGCAGTGCACCGCGCACGGGCACACCCCCGTGCTGGTCGTCCGCGGCGAGCAGCACGCCGAGGGGCCGGTCGTGGTCGGCGTGGACGGCTCGCCGGACTCGGTGCGCACCGTCGAGGCCGCGTTCGAGGAGGCCGCGATGCGCGGCGCGGAACTGCTCGCGGTGCACACCTGGACCCGCTCGACCGGGCACGCGCACGGCGAGCACCACGACCACAAACACGATTCGGCCACCGTCGCGCGGGAGGAGGGCCACCTGCTGGAGGAGGCGATGGCGGCGGTCCGCAAGGACTACCCGGACGTGCCGGTCCGCGAGCACCTGGCCCGCGGCCGCCCCGCGAAAGTCCTGGTCGAGCTCAGCAAGCGGGCCCAGCTCGTGGTCACCGGCGCCCACGGCCGCGGCGGCTTCGCCGGCCTGCTCCTGGGCTCGGTCAGCCACCAGGTCCTGCACCACGCCGCCTGCCCCGTCCTCGTCGTCCCCCGCTGATAGGTAAGGAAGGGCACCTTCTTAACGCCATACGTAGAAGAAGGTGCCCTTATTAACCCGACGCGTGGCCGCCGGCAGCGGTCGGCGGGCCGGAGCGTGCCGATGTCGATGGACGTTGGCCTATCTCATCGACTTTTGAGAGATCATCTTCGATGAGATAGGCCAACGTCTACGGAGCCACGATCGCGGGGTCGGGTAGTCCCTCAGGCCGCCGCAGAGCAGGTCTGTCAGGCGGTGAAGCGGCGGCGCACGCGCCACGCCGCCCTCGCTTCGGACGGACGCGGACCGGTCTGTCGACCCGCCCGCGAGATCGCTGCGGTTGCTTCGGGCGGACGTTAAGAAGGTGCCCTTCCTCTACGTAACGCGTTAAGAAGGTGCCCTTCCTTTCGGGGGTTTCGCGGCGGCGCGGGGTGCGGTAGAAGTGACCATGGCCGACAGACCACGATGGATTCCGCAGGCGCCCGGTGTGGTGACGCTGCGGGCGTACGACCGCGGCTGGCTGCGGGGGGACGTGCTCGCCGGGGCGACCGTCGCGGCGTACCTGATCCCGCAGGTGATGGCGTACGCGGGCCTGGCCGGGCTGCCGCCGGTGGCGGGCCTGTGGGCGGCGCTGCCCGCGCTGGCGCTCTACGCCCTGCTCGGCTCGTCGCGGCAGCTGTCGGTCGGTCCGGAGTCGACCACCGCGCTGATGACCGCGACCGTCATCGCCCCGCTGGCCGCGGGCGACCCCGGCCGGTACGCGGCGCTCGCCGCCGGGCTGGCCGTCATCGTCGGCCTGCTGTGCCTGGTCTGCTGGGCGATCCGGCTCGGCTTCGTGGCCGACCTGCTGTCCAAGCCGATCCTCGTCGGCTACATGGCCGGGGTCGCCATCATCATGATCATCGGTCAGCTGGAGCGGCTGTCCGGCGTGCCCGTCGACGGCGGCACCCTGCTCGGCGAGGTGTGGTCGTTCATCAGGGGCATCGGCCAGGCGCACCTGGGCACCGTGATCGTCGGCGCGCTGGTGCTGGCCTTCCTCTACCTGGTGCAGCGCCAGTGGCCGCGGCTGCCCGGCCCGCTGCTGGCGGTGCTGCTGGCGACCGCCGCGACCGCGCTGTTCGACCTGCAGGCCTACGGCATCGACACCGTCGGGACCATCCCGTCCGGGCTGCCGCCGTTCGCGCTGCCCGACCTGTCCGATTTCCAGGACCTGCTGCTGCCCGCGGTCGGGGTGATGCTGGTCGGGTACACCGACAACATGCTCACCGCCCGCGCCTTCGCCGCCCGCCACCGCCAGGAGGTCGACGCCGACCAGGAGCTGCTCGCGCTCGGCGTGGCGAACCTGGGCTCGGGCCTGCTGCGCGGCTATCCGGTGAGCAGCAGCGGCAGCCGCACCGCGCTGGCCGACGCCGCGGGCGCGCGCACCCAGGTCTACTCGCTGACCGCGCTGGTGCTGATCGTCTGCACGCTGCTGTTCGCCAGCCCGGTGCTGTCGGCGTTCCCGACCGCGGCCCTGGGCGCCATCATCGTGTACGCCGCCCTGCGCCTCATCGACCTGCCCGGCTTCCGCAGGCTGGCCTCGTTCCGGCGCAGCGAGCTGCTGCTGGCGCTGGCCGCGTTCGCGGGCGTGCTGGTGTTCGACATCCTCTACGGCGTGCTGGCGGCGGTGGCGCTGTCGGTGGCCGAGATGCTGGCCCGGGTGGCCCGCCCGCACGACGCGGTGCTGGGCATCGTGCCGGGGGTGGCGGGCATGCACGACGTGGAGGACTACCCGCAGGCGCGCACCGTGCCGGGGCTGATGATCTACCGGTACGACTCGCCGCTGTTCTTCGCCAACGCCCAGGACCTGCGGCGGCGGGCGCTGGCGGCGGCCGCCGAGGCGCCGGACGTGAAGTGGTTCGTGCTCAACGCCGAGGCGATCGTCGAGGTCGACTACACCGCGATGGAGGCGGTCGACGAGCTGCGCACCGAGCTGACCCAGCGGGGCATCGTGTTCGGCATGGCCCACGTCAAACAGGAACTCATGGACGAAATGGTGTCATTCGGCCTGGCCGAGAAGGTCGGCCCCGATCACGTGTTCCACACCCTGCCCACCGCTGTCGCCGCGTACCGCCAGGCGTTTGGCGACCCACCGGCCTGAGTCGCCGAAGTCCTGGTCACGGAGGGTGTCACAGGACGACGATGGTGGTGAGGGAGTGGTGCCATGTTCCACAACCGCACCGACGCCGGCCACCGGCTGGCCCAGATGCTGACCTTCCTCCACGACGCCGACGTGGTGGTCCTCGGGCTGCCCCGCGGCGGGGTCGTGGTCGCCGTCGAGGTCGCCCGCACGCTGCGCGCCCCGCTGGACGTGCTGGTGGTACGCAAGCTCGGCGTGCCGTACCAGCCCGAGGTCGCGATGGGCGCGGTGGGGGAGGACGGGGTGCGCGTGCTCAACCCCTCCGTGATCGACGCCGCGGGCATCACCGCCGAGGCGCTGGAGCGGGTCGAGCGGGCCGAGCGGGCCGAGCTGGAGCGGCGCGTGCAGCGCTACCGCCACGGCCGCGACGCCGAGCCGCTGGCCGAGCGCACGGTGGTCGTCGTCGACGACGGCATCGCCACCGGCGCCACGGCCCGCGCCGCGTGCCAGGTCGCCCGGGCCCGGGGCGCGGCACACGTGGTGCTGGCCGTCCCGGTGGCGGCGGCCGACACCGCCGAGGACATGCGCGCCGTCGCCGACGAGGTGGTCTGCGTCGACACGCCCCGGTCCTTCATGGCCGTGGGCGAGCACTACGAGGACTTCCGGCAGACCTCCGACGAGGAGGTCGTGGCGCTGCTGGAGGGTTCGGCGCACATCCTGGAAGGGGGGCACCCGCAATGACCGCGATGAAGCGCTGGAACGTGGAGATCTTCGTCGGTGAGGACGAGGGACGCACCTACGCCGAGGCCCGGATGCTCGACGACGCGATCGGCGACCGCCTGATCGGGGTCGGCCGGGCCAAGCTCAACCCCGAGGACCGTGACGTCCCGGAGATCGGCGACGAGCTCGCCGTGGCCCGGGCGCTGTCCGACCTCGGCCATCGGCTGCTGGTCACCGCCGCCGGCGACATCCAGCGCGAGACGGGGCAGAACGTCCGGCTCACCCGCTGAATCCGACGGTACGTGTTAGCGACGGTACGCCGAGGGGTAGGGGGCGGTTCATGGCGAACTTCCGGATCGTGGTCGGCGTGGACGGTTCCGAGGGAGGCCGCCGGGCGCTGCGCTGGGCGGTGCACGAGGCAGCGGGACGCGGCGGCACCGTGCAGGCGGTGGCCGCGTGGCGCTGGGACGAGGTCGACGACGACGTGATCGGCTCGGCCGCCCGCGACGACACCGCGGCCATGCTGGACCGCGAGCTCGGCGCCCTGCCGTCGTTCCAGCGTGAGGGCGTGAGCATCGCCGGCGAGGTGGTCGAGGGCCGCCCCGCCGACGTGCTGGCCGCCGCCGCGGCCGACGCGGACCTGCTGGTGCTGGGAAGCCACGGCACCAGCCGGCTGATGCACACGGTGCTCGGCTCGGTCAGCGAGGAGTGCATCGGCAAGGCCAGCTGCCCCGTGGTCGTGGTGCCGGTGGGCCACGAGCTGCCGCACGCCGCCGAGCTGGCGGTCCCGGACCCGGCGAACTGATCGCGGCACCCGCCCGGTGGACGCGACGAGCCGGATCTGTCGGACTCGGCGGGCAGGATGGCGCCCATGGACAAACCGGAGATCGTATCCGCCGAGCAGTGGCAGCAGGCCCGCGACGAGCTGCTCAAAGCGGAGAAGGAGCTGACCCGCGCCCAGGACGCGCTGGCCGCGCGTCGCCGCCGCCTGCCCATGGTGCTGTTCGACAAGCCGTACGTGTTCGACACTCCCGAGGGCCCGAAGAGCCTGGTCGACCTGTTCGACGGCCGTGACGAGCTGGTGGTCTACCAGTTCATGGACCGGGGGCCGAGGCACTACTGCCCCGGCTGCACCGGGTTCACCGACAACGTGCCGGTGCAGGCGCTGCCGCTGCTCGCCGCCCGCGGCATCACCTGGGTGACCGTGTCGAACATGCCGCTGGCGCAGATCGAGGCATACAAAGCAGCACGTGGCTGGACGCTGCCGTTCGTGTCGTCGCACGGCACGTCCTTCTCGGACGACTGCGGGGCGGGGGGCGGGTTCCTGCTCAGCGTGTTCCTGCGCGACGGTGACCGGGTCTACCGCACCTACAGCACCGGCTCGCGCGGCGTGGACCGGCTGGTGTTCGCGCACAGCATCATGGACCTCGCGCCGTACGGCCGCATGCAGGAGTGGGAGGACTCCCCGCAGGGCTGGCCGCAGCGCCCGACGTACGGCTGACCCGCCGACTGTCGGGAAGCCGTACCGGCGGCAGTCGCCCACCGCACAGCGCGCGGGCGGCCGCCGTCGCATGCTCGATCGATGACGGAGACGGCGGTGCGGGCGACCCGGCGGCGGATGCTGGCCGGGCTCGGTGGGCTGGCGGCGCTCGCGCTGCTGCCGGGGTGCAAGGAGGCCATCGAGGCGGCGGCGGACAGCTGCCCGGAGGACCCGGCCGAGTCCGGCGGCGTCACCTGGAACCCCGACATCGGCCGACCGGTGTTCTGGGGCGTGCACGACCTGCGCGCCGCCACCCACGGCACCCCGCGCGACCTGCGCGTCTACTACCCGACGTATGACGGCGCGACCGCGCACGCGCCCATGCTCAAGCTGTGCCTGACCCGCTGGCCGGTGGTGCTGCTGCTGCACGGCCAGCCACCGCAGGGCGTGCCGAACACGGGTTACCACGCGCGCTGGGAGCGGTTCGCGGCCGTGCTGGCGCGGTGCGGGTATGCCGTCGTGGTCCCCAACCACCCGGCGCAGCTGTCGCAGAGCGCCGACGACCCGGCGATCGCGGCGGCGGCCGCGGACCTGGCCTGGGTGCGCGACCAGTGGGAGCACCGGCGCTGGGTGGACGCCCGGCCGGTGTCCACCGCCGTGGTCGGGCACTCCTACGGCGGCCTGCTCGGCGCACGGATCATGGCGGCGAATCCGGACTTCACCGCGTTCGTGAGCCTCGGCGCGCCGTACGGCGAGCTCAACGACCGCGACGCGGTGCTCGCCGGGATCGGCCGGACGACGTTCTTCGCGTGGGCGGTGGACGCCAACGGGCAGGGTCTCGGCTTCGAGGAGCTGGGCGGCCCGAAGAAGATCTGGGACGGCCTGCCGCAGCCGCGGTATGCCGCGACGTACCGCGGCGAGCACTTCGACTACCTGCGCCCGCAGGACGCCGGCACCGCCGCGGTCGGCCCGTGCCCGCTGGTCGGCGGGGCGATGGCGGACCTGGTGGCGCTGTTCCTGTCGACGCACTCGCCGGTGCCGCTCGGGCGCACCCGGGTCGGCGTCGACCTGAGGCCGCCGCAGGTGGAGCTGACCCAGCAGCAGCAGTTCTTCGCCGGGGCGCACCTGCAAGGGGTGGCGCAGTTCCAGAGCGCGCCGGGCTGCCGCCTCGACCTGCGCTGGAATCTCAGCGGTCAGACCGGCAACCGCCGGCTCGGGACGTGACGCCGGGCCGGCGGCACACCCCCGGCGCCCCGCGCCCGGCGGCGGCCCGTGCGGGAGCACCGGCACCGCGCGGTCCGTGGGCCGGAGCAGGCCGCCCGGCGGCGTGCCGAGTGCCAGAATGACTTCGTGGGTATGCCGGATATTTCGGACAGTTACGTCGAACGGCGACCGTGTACGGCCTGATCAGCCTGGCGATCGTGCTGATCGCCTGGGCGGCGGTGTCGGCGCGGGCGGCGCGCTGGAGTGTCACCATCCCGGTCGCGCTGATGCTGGCCGGGCTGCTGCTGGCGATGGGCGACGAGCCGCTGGTGAGCATCGACCTGGCGTCGTCGGCGATGCGGCACCTGCTGCAGGCGACGCTCGCGCTGCTGCTGTTCACCGACGCCACCGAGATCAGCCTGCGCCGGCTGCGGGAGGCGGGGCACCTGCCGCTGCGCCTGCTCCTGATCGCGTTCCCGCTGACCGTCGTGGCCGGATACCTGGCCGGGGCCGTCCTGTTCCCGCAGGCGGGCGTCTGGATCCTCGCGCTGGTCGCGGCGGCGCTGGCCGCCACCGACTCCAGCCTCGCCGCGATGCTGGTGCACGACCGGCGCATCCCGCACGACCTGCGCACCGCGGTGACCGTGGAGAGCGGTCTCAACGACGGGCTGGCCGCCCCGCTGGTGCTGGCGTTCCTGGCCGCGGCGGTCGCCGCCGATCAGGATCGCGGCCCCAGCCAGGTGATCGGCCACACCGTCCGGGAGGTCGCCCTCGCGCTGCTGGTGGGCGTGGTCGTGGGCGGCGGGGCGGCCCGCCTGCTGCGGGTGACCCGCAAACGCGGGTGGGGCACGGCGCGCGCGGAGCGGCTGGCGTACCTGGCGATCGGGGTGCTCGCCTTCGAGGCGGCCCACGCGGTGCACGGCAACGGCATCGTGGCGGGGTTCGTCGCCGGGATGGCCGTGCGGGCGGTCGACCAGGACCTGCCCGAGACGCACCTGCAGACCTCGCACGACGTGGTCGGGCTGCTGGCGGCCGGGGTCTGGTTCCTGTTCGGCTCGCTCATCCCGCAGGTGATCGGTGACGTGTGGGACTGGCGGATGCTGCTCTACGCCGGGTTGAGCCTGACCCTGGTGCGGATGCTGCCGGTCGCGGCGAGCCTGGTCGGGCTGCGCCGGTTCAAGCGCGAGGTGCTGCTGCTGTCCTGGCTCGGGCCGCGCGGGCTGCCCAGCGTGATCTTCGCGCTGATCGCCCTGCAGCAGCTGACAGGTCCGCCCGCCGCGCTGGTGGCCGCGCTGGTGATGGCGACGGTGCTGTTCAGCGTGCTGGCACACGGACTGTCGGCGGTGCCGATCGCGCAGCGGTGGACCGACCCGCGGGTTCGCGCCGGCGGACCACCAGCTTGATCAGCTCCTCGACCACCAGCAGCGTCAGGGCGATGGCCACGGCGGTGCACCACAGCCGCAGGCTGAGCCCGGTGGTGCCGAAGATCCGCTCCAGCGGGTCGAGCAGGGTGACCGCGATGATCGCGACCAGCGCGAAGCCGTAGCGGCGCAGCTGCGCCCGGCGCGGGATGGCGTCGCGGTCGAAGATGGTGCCGACCTGGTCGCGGGAGAGCAGCCCGGCCACGAGATGGAACAGCGACAGCGTGGTCAGCAGCATGGTCGCGCCGACCACGGGGCCGCCCCGCGCATGCCCGATCTGGTACGCCCACAGCGACCCGACCGTCATCACGAAGCCCTGCACGCACAGCCGCACCCAGTTCGCGCTGGACAGCACCGGGGCGCCGATCGGGCGCGGCGGCCGGCGCATCAGGCCGCCGGACGGCTCGTCGAAGCCGAGCGCGATCGCGATCGGCACGTCGACGACCATGTTCAGCCACAGGATCTGCAGCGGGTTGAGCGGCGTGCCCGCGGCGATGTTCAGCAGGCCCGCGCCGAGGAAGATCGCGATGTAGGCGACCAGCGTCGACATCTGGAACCGCAGGTACTTGAGCAGGTTGTCGTAGAGGCCGCGGCCGTACTCGACGGCCTTGACGATGGTGGCGAAGTTGTCGTCGGTGAGGATCATGACGGCGGCCTCCTTGGAGACCTCCGTGCCGGTGATGCCCATGGCCACGCCCATGTCCGCGGCCTTCAGCGCGGGCGCGTCGTTGACCCCGTCGCCGGTCATCGCGACGACGTTGCCGCTGGTCTTGAGCAGCCGGACCAGGCGCAGCTTGTCCTCCGGCGCGACCCGGGCGATCACCCCGATCTCCGGCAGCCGCGCGAGCAGCTCCTCGTCGCTCATGGCGGCGAACTGCGTACCGGTGACGGCGCCGCCCTCGATGCCCAGCTCCCCGGCGATCGCGGCGGCGGTGGTCGCGTGGTCGCCGGTGATCATCCGGACCCGGATGCCGGCGTCGCGGCACTCGGCGATGGCGGCCTTCGCCTCCGGCCGCGGCGGGTCCACGATGCCGACCATCGCCAGCAGCGTCAGCTCGCGCACCTGCTCGATCAGGTTCGCCGCCGGGTCGAACGCGGCCGGGTCGAAGTCGCGCCGGGCCACCACCATCACCCGCTCGCCGGCCGCGGCGATGCGGTCGTTGGCCTCGGTGGCCAGGCTCCGGTTGGCGTCGGTGACCGGCCGGATGGTCCCGTCCGGCTCGCGGTACGACGCCGCCCGCGAGATCAGCACGTCCGGCGCCCCCTTGACGAAGCAGCGGACCACCGGCCTGCCGTCGTCGCCGGTCATCCGGTGGAACGTGGCCATGAACTTGTAGTCGGAGTCGAAGGGCACCTCGGCGATGCGCGGGTAGGCGCGGCGGGTCTCGGCCAGGTCGAGGCCGCCCTTGGCCGCCAGCACGATCAGGGCGCCCTCGGTCGGGTCGCCGATCAGGTTCTCGCCGTCGAGCACGGCGTCCGCGCACAGCGCCATCGGCAGCAGGTACGCGTCCAGGTCCACGCGCTCCCCGCCGACGTGCTTGATCTCGCCCGCGGTGCGGTAGCCCTCGCCGGTCACCGTGAACCGGTGGTGCCCCGGTATGGCCAGCTCGCGCGCGGTCATCTTGTTCAGCGTCAGGGTGCCGGTCTTGTCGGAGCAGATGACCGACGTCGAACCCAGGGTCTCCACCGCGGGCAGCCGCTTGACGATGGCGTTGCGGCGCGCGATCTCCTGGGTGCCGATCGACAGCAGCGCGGTGACCACGGCGGGCAGCCCGGTCGGGATGGCGGCCACGGCCAGCGCGACGCCCGTGACGAACAGCGTGTCGAACGACTCGCCGCGGGCCAGGCCGATGAGCACCACCAGCGCCAGCGCGATGCCGGCGATCGTCGCGATGATCTTCGAGAGGCTGTCCAGCTGCTTCTGCAGCGGCGTCTTGTCCGCCTCGGTGCCGGCCAGCAGGTGCGCGATGTGCCCGATCTCGGTGCCCATGCCGGTCGCGGTCACGATCATCTCGCCGCGGCCGCGGGTGACCGACGTGTTCATGTACGCCATGCACGTCCGGTCACCCAGCGGCACGTCTCGCCCTGGCACCGGATCGGGGCTCTTGCCGACCGGCAGGCTCTCGCCGGTCAGCGCCGCCTCCTCGATCTCCAGCGTGGCCGCGACGCAGACCCGCCCGTCGGCGGGGACCCGGTTGCCCGCCTCCATGAGCACGACGTCACCGGGCACCAGCTGCTCGGCGTCCACCTCGACCGCCTGGCCGTCGCGGCGCACCCGGGCGACCGTCTTGAGCATCTGCGCGAGCGCCCGCACGCTCTCCTCGGCCTTGGCCTCCTGGCGCAGGCCGATCACCGCGTTGAACACGGTCAGGCCGAGCAGCACCAGGGTGGTGCCCCACTCGCGGGTGACCAGCTGGTTGACCACCGCGGCCACCACCAGCACGAGCTGCATGAAGTCCCGGTACTGCCGCAGGAACGCGGCGAGCGCCGACTCCTTCTTCCCGCCCGCCAGCCGGTTCGGCCCGTGCTCGACCAGCCGCTGCCGCGCCTGGTCCGCGGTGAGCCCGCGCTCGACCGCTACGCCGAGCTCCCGGGCGACCTCGTCGGCGCTGCGGCCGTACCACGCCGTCGGGTCGTCCCTTCCCGCCTCGCGGTCGGGTGCCATGTGCCGCTCGCTCTCTGCCGATCAGCCCGCTCGGTGCCCGTCCGTGCGGCGGCTCAGCCGGCGAGGATCGCCGCTTTCTGCTGCTCGAACTCCGCGTCGGTCAGCACGCCCTGCGCCTTGAGGTCGGCGAGCGTCTTCAGCTGCGCCAGCTTCGCCTGCATCGCGTCCCCGCCCGCCGCGGCTGCCGGTGCGGCGGCGGCCTGCTGGGCCGCTGCCTGCTGCTGCAGGTACGCCTGCTGCTGGGCCATCTGCTGCTGTTGCTGGGCGGCGTACTGCTCGGCGTACGCCTGCTGCTGGTCGGCCTGCTGCTGCTCCTGCTCCGCCCAGCGGCCCGCCTGCCGGCGCGATACGCGGTTCGACACCGCCGTCGCCGTGCCCGCGATCACCGCGGTGCGCGCCACGCCACGAATCAGTCCCATGATCGTTACCCCCGTTCCCCGGACGCGCCTGTCACGCGCCCTGTTCCGCCGCCGCGAGCAGTTCCTGCACCGGGATGCGGCCGCTGGCCACCATCTGCGCCCCGCCGCGCCGCCAGGCCCGGGCCAGCGGCGCCGCCCAGACGTTCTCGTAGACCAGGATCCCGGCCGAGTTGCCGGGCTCGATCGCGTTGGCCGCCTCCCGCAGGTCGTCCCGGTCGAGCAGGCCGGAGGAGGCGCCCTGGAACACGGCGAACTCCCGTGCCCCCGCCGCGTCCATGTCCTCGACCCGCACGGCGGTGACGGTGCCGTCGGTGTCCTTGCGGATGAAGGCCAGGTCGAGGATGCGCACGATGCCCCGGTCCACCAGGTCGAGCAGCAGCGGGATGCCCTCGCCGGTCATCTTGTTGCCGGGGAACTCGATCACCAGGAAGTCCACGGGACCCATGCTGTCGACGTCGTCGAAGTTTCCTGTCTCGCTCATCTCGTAGGCCTCTCCACCAGTGATATATCCGGCTTTGTCCGCGCTCGTGTGTGCATCGTAGGCACGGCGCCGACCCGTCCGAGCCGGAATGCGAAACGAGCCGGCAGCCCGCGGCCCGATCAGCGCCGGGGTGCCGCGGCGGCGGGCGCCCGCCCGGCCGGGGCGGGGCGGCGGTTGCGCTGCGTCCACGAGTACGCCAGCGCGCCGAGCGCGACCACGGCCAGTGCCAGCAGGCCCAGCGTGTAGCGGCCGGTGGCGCCGTACACCGCGCCCATCACCAGCGGCGGGACGAAGCCGCCCAGGCCGCCCATCGCACCGACGATGCCGGTCACCGCGCCCACTTTCGGGCCCGGCACCACCTGCGCGACGAGCGAGAACACCGCGCCCGCCCCGGCGCCCAGCATCGCCGCCATGGCCAGGAACGTGAGCGTCGCCCACGGGTACAGCGGCGGCGCGAACGCCTGCCAGGCCGCCATCACCACCAGCACGGCCAGGCAGACCGACAGCACCCGGGCCGGCCCGACCCGGTCGGACAGCCAGCCGCCCGGCGGCCGGAACACCACCGCGACCAGCGTGAACCCGGCCGCCTTGAGCGACGCGTCGCCCTGTTCGAGGCCGTACTGGCTCTGCAGGTAGGTGACCAGGTAGACGGCGAACGACACGTAGCCGCCGAAGGTGACCGCGTACAGGCCGGACAGCGGCCAGGTCATCGGCTGCCGCGCGGCCTCGGTGAACCGGTGGCTGAACGGCTCGGCGGGCACGGTGCGCCCCGGCGGGTCGCGCAGCACCAGCCAGGCCACCACGCCGTAGACCGCGAGCACCGCCGCGCACAGGTAGAACTGGGCATTCGGCCCGATCTCCCGCATCGGCTTGGTGAGCAGCGCGGCGATCGCGGTGCCGCCCATGCCCATGCCGATCACGCCCAGCGCGAAGCCCCGCTTGGCGGGCGGGAACCAGCCGTTGCCGTGCGGGATCGCCGCGGCGAACGGCGTGCCGCCCAGGCCCAGGAAGAAGCCGACGGCGAGCATCGCGGGGTACGAGTTGCCGGCGACGGTCAGTGCCAGCACCGGCAGGATGGTCAGCAGCGCGATCGCGGGCAGCATCACCCGCGCCCCGAGCACGTCGGTCAGCGCGCCGACCGGGATCCGGCCCAGCGCGCCGACCAGCACCGGCACCGCGACCAGGATCGACTGCTGCATCGAGGACAGGCCGAGCTGCTCCTGGTAGACCGCCGACAGCGGTGAGATAAGGCCCCACGCCCACGCGGTGAGCAGGAAGCCCAGCGCCGCCAGGATCAGGTTCTTGTACGCCCCCCGCGGCACCGCGTCCGCCGGGGCCTGCGCGCGGGCCGTCACCGGTCGCGCCGTTCGCCCAGCCGCCACGCGAACAGCGCGACGAGGAACGAGGCGACGCTGAACGCCGCCGCCCACCAGGCGGTGCGGGTCTGCCCCATCATCCAGGCGTCGAGGCCGACCGTGATCGCCCACAGCTGGCCGACCAGGATGGACAGCACCAGCGCCAGCCGGCCCGACAGCATCGAGGAGCGCTCGGGATCGGTCTCGCCCCCGGCGCCGGGCCCGGGTCCGGTGCTGCGGATGCGCGGATCGGCGTACCCGCTGGTGGGCCGGATCCGGGGATAGCGCGGGTCGGCCATCAAGCCTCCTCACCCGACTGCAGGGTGCCCACGGCGTAGATGCCGTCGGCGCGCTCCTCCAGCAGCACCCGCGGCAGCGGGCGCGGCGGGGGACCGGCGGTGACCGCGCCGGTGCGCGGGTCGAACACCCCCTCGTGGCAGGGGCAGTACAGCTCGCCCCGCTCGCCGCGGTCGGCCCGCCACAGCACCGCGCAGGCCAGGTGCGTGCAGATCGACGAGTACGCGACCAGCGTCCCGTCGGCCATCCGCAGCGCCACGGCGTGGTCGGACTCGCCGGGGTAGGCGAACGCCACCGACTCGCCCGGCGCCAGGGCCGCCGTGACCAGCTTCGGCGGTGCCGCGCCGTCGCCGTGGCGGTGGAAGATCCCGGCGGCCACCGCGACGCTGCCCACGGCGAGCCCGCCCGACATGGTCACCGCGAGCCGCAGGTAGTCGCGGCGGCTGGTCAGCGAGTCGGCGGCGATGCGCTCGCGCAGCGCCGCGACCTCCTCCGCGGTGCGCCCGGGCCGCTCGTCGACGCTCACGGGAGCGGCTCCCCGAGCACGTTGTCCGCGTTCGGCTCCAGGTGCCCGGCCGGCTGCGGGCTGCCGGTGACGTGCGGATGCACGCCGGCGCCACCCGGCAGCGGCAGGTCGCGGGGCCGGTCCCGGGGCACCACCACGGCCACGCCGGTGGACAGGATCGTGCCGTCCAGGTCGAACGTGCTGGCCACCTCGACCCCCGGCCGCTCGGTGCGCAGCTCGTCGAGCGTGCCGTAGAAGATGGACCCGGTGGGACAGACCGTGGCGCACATCGGGGCCAGGCCGTACGACGTCCGGTCGTAGCACAGGTTGCACTTGAACTGGAGCTTCGCCGCCAGGTCGATCTTCGGTACGCCCATCGGGCAGGCGTTGACGCAGTTCCCGCAGCCGATGCAGCGGCTCTTGTCCGCGTCGTGCACCACCCCGTCCGGAGTCACCAGGATCGCCTCGGCCGGGCACACCTGCGCGCACGGCGCGAGCGGATCCTCGCAGTGCATGCAGACCGTCGGGCTGGACGCGACGCTGTTGCCCTGGTCCAGGTAGTCCATGTGGATCATCGACTTGCCGCGGTGCGAATCGCACTCCCGGCACGCCGACACACACGCCTGGCAGCCGATGCACCGGCCGGGGTCGATGACGATGGTGCGTCCCATCATGGCTGCGACGTCCCCCTTCCCTGCGACGATGTGGGCGGCAGCGGCTCGGCGCGGGCGCGCTGCACCTCGGCGTACGCCTCGCGACCCGGCGGCATCGGCGGGGCGGGCACCGGCGTGACCGCCGCGGCGGCCTCGACCCGGCAGGCGCACACCTTGTACTCGGGGATCTTCGAGCGCGGGTCGAGCGCGTCGATGGTCAGCGCGTTGGCGGCCACCGGGAACGGCCAGTGGTACGGCACGAACACCGTGTCCGGCCGGATCGCCTCGGTGACCAGCGCCGGGAACGTGGCCGCGCCGCGCCGGGTGTGCACGGTCACCGGGTCGCCGTTGGCGAACCCGTGCGACGGGTGCACCTCGACCCAGGGCCGCGGCGTCTGCTCGACCAGCCCGCCCAGCCGCCGGGTCTGGTTGCCCGACAGGAAGTGCGCCACGGTCCGCCCCGTGGTCAGCGACATCGGGAACTCGTCGTCGTACGGGTCGGCGGGCGGATGCCAGCCCACCGCCTGCAGATGGATCTTCCCGTCGGCGTGGTAGGTCCGCCCGTCCTCGAACAGCCGCGGCGTGCCCGGATGGCCCACGTCCGGGCAGGGCCAGCTGATCCCGCCGGTCGCGTCGAGCCGGGCGTAGGTGATGCCGTAGTAGTCGTTGACGGTGCCCCGCGAGGCCACCCGCAGCTCCTCGAACACCTGCTCGGAGCCGGTGTAGGCGAACTTGTCCCCGACGCCGAGCCGCTTGGCCAGCTCGGACAGCACCCAGGTGTCGGTGCGTACGCCCGGCGGCGGCTCCTGCGCCTTGCGGTGCCGGACCACCCGCGCCTCGGCGTTGGCCATCACGCCGTCGTCCTCGGCCCACACCGTCACCGGCAGCACCAGGTGCGCGTTGGCGGCGGTCTCGGACAGGAAGAAGTCGGCCTGGGCGTGGAAGTCCAGCGTGTCGTAGCCCTCCTTGACCACGGCGTAGTTGGGCAGCGACACGAACGGGTTGTTGCAGATCCCGATGAGGCCGCGGATCTCGCCGCGGCGCATCTGGTGCACCATCTCCATCATCGAGGTGCCCGCCTGCGGCAGGTCCGCCTCGTCGATGCCCCAGAGCTGCGCCACCTGCTGCCGGTGCACCGGGTCGCTGATGTTGCGCCCGCCGGGCAGCATGTCCGACTTCTGGCCGTGCTCGCGGCCGCCCTGGCCGTTGCCCTGGCCGGTGATGGTGCCGTAGCCGGCGCCGGGGCGGCCCAGGTTGCCGGTGGCCACGCACAGGTTGATCACCGCGAGGCAGTTCTCCACGCCCTGGGTGTGGTGCTCGATGCCGCGCGCGTGCCAGGCCATCGCCCGCGGCGCGGTCGCGAACATCCGCGCGACGTGCACGACCTGCTCGGCCGGGATGCCGCAGATCTCGGCCGCCCGGTCGGGGGTGTACCCGGCCACGGCCTCGCGGACCTCGTCCCAGCCGGTGGTGTGCGCGTCGACGTACTCCTGGTCGACCAGGCCCTCGGCGATCACCACGTGCAGCACGGCATCGAAGAAGGCCGCGTCGGTGCCGGGGCGCAGCGCGACGTGCACGTCGGCGGTGCGCGCGATCGACGTCTCGCGCGGGTCCACCACGATCAGGCTCGCGCCCCGGTCGCGCGCGCCCCACAGGTACTGCGTCATCACCGGGAAGCACTCGCCGACGTTCGACCCGGCGATGAGCAGGCAGTCGGTCTGCAGGATGTCGGCGAACGGGTTCGCGGCCCGGTCGATGCCGAAGCTGAGCTTGTTCGCCCCGGCGGCGCTTACCATGCACAGCCGGCCGTTGTAGTCGACGTGCCGGGTGCGCAGCGCCACCCGCGCGAACTTGCCGACCAGGTACGTCTTCTCCGTGTACAGGCTGGCTCCGCCGAGCATGCCGAAGGCGTCGCGGCCGTGGTCGGCCTGGATGCGCCGGATCTGCTCGGCGGTCACGTCGAGGGCCTGCTCCCACGACACCGGGCGCAGGTCGTCGGTGCGGGTCCGCCGCAGCAGCGGCTCGGTGAGCCGGTCCGGGTGGTTGACCTGCTGGTACGCGTTGAGGCCCTTCGGGCACAGCCGCATCCGGTTGATGTCGTGGTCGCGCGGCTCGACGCCGAACACCTTGCCGTCGTGCACGCGCAGGTACATGCCGCACTGCACGCCGCAGAAGCAGCAGTGCGTCGGCACCAGTTTCTCCTCGCCCCGGATCGCCCGCCAGCGGTCGGCGGGGATGCCGCCCGCGTCGCGGAACCGGGCGGTGCCGGGCGGGGTGATGTCCGGGTCGAGCGGGATCGTCACGTTAGAACCCCCGCTTCACGGCGGACCGGTACGCCTGCCCGCGTGCCAGCCGCTTGCAGCGCGGGCAGGTCAGCACCATCTGGTCGAAGCCGAGCTTCAGGTCCTGCATGGTGCCGCGCAGGTTCTCCACGTACGCCGTGGTGTCGATCGGCTCGCCGCACACCCGGCACGGCTGCACCGACCCGTGCTCGGTGTACTTGAACAGCTGCATGCCGACCGCCGCCGGGCGCTGCGCGATGTGGAAGAACTTGCCGAACGGCAGGTAGAGCAGGGTGAGCACGACCGAGGCCATGTGCAGCACGGCCAGGAACTCGTAGCCGCCGCCGTGCAGGAACACGCTGGAGAAGGTCAGCAGCAGCCCGGTCACCGAGATGACGATCAGCGCGAGCAGCGGCACCAGGTCGTAGCCGAAGCGCTGGCCGGTGCTCGCCTCCCGGTCGCGCATGCGCCGGATCAGGAAGTACGTCGCCCCGGCGATCACCAGCACGGCGGCGAGGTCGAGACCGTGGAAGGCGATCCAGCCCAGCAGCGACAGCGCGTCGAAGTGGGCCAGGCCGAACCCCCACAGGTTCATGGTGTACGCAGGCCCCGACCCGGTGTTCGAGGTGAAGGCCAGCCAGCCCCAGCTGAGCGGGAACGTGATCAGCGCGGCGAGCACGCAGCCCCAGAAGATCAGCTGGTGGGCGGCCCACCGGGCCCGCGAGCGCGCGCCGAGGAACTTCTGGAACCCGAGGTACGTCGCGATCATCCGGGGCAGCGCGGTCGGCGCCCGGCGCATGTTCTGCCAGGACAGGGCCGCCCCCCAGCCCTTCCTGAACAGCCGCCGCGCGCCCGGCGAGGAGATCCACACCGTGTAGCGGTGGGCGATGCCGAAGGCGAGGAACACGCTGGCGATGGCGTACGGCGCGAGCGCCGAGTCGAAGTTGCGCAGGCCCCGGCTGCCCAGGTAGATCGCCGCGCCCAGCACTGCGGCGGTGACGATGCCGACGGCGACGGGCCTCATACGCCCGATGCTATGGAAAGAAAGTGCTGTTCATGCCGTTTTAGCAGCATGAACAGCACTTTACGTCAGGCGGTCACTTCGCGATCAGCAGCAGCACCGCGCGGGCGCGCAGCACGTACGCCGTCCCGGCGCCGCCGATCACCGCCTCGCTGCCGGGCGCGGCGACCTGGCCCGCGCCCTCGGCCCAGGTCGAGGTGTCGGTGACCCGGTGCCACTGCTTGCCGGCAGGCGGCGCGGGCAGCGTGAACGTCACGTCGCCGGACCAGCCGTTGTAGGCCGTGTACAGCGCCGCGGCGCTGTCGCCGAACTCGGTGCCGTCGATGCGCCAGCCCAGCGCGTGGTTGTTGGCGTTGCCCCAGTACGCCCCGTCCGGCGCGACGCCGCCCGGGGTGAACCACTCCAGCTGGCCCATCCCGTTGCCGTTGGTGTCCGCGGCGGTGTAGAAGTTCACCGGCCGCAGCGCCGGGTGCGCCTTGCGGAACGCCAGCATCCGCTGGGTGTAGGTCTTGAAGTTCGTCTCGTCGGTGGTCAGTGACCAGTCCAGCCAGTTCGCCGACGAGTCGAGGTTGTACGGGTTGTTGTTGCAGTTGATCGACCGCAGCGTCTCGTCGCCGCCGGTCATCATCGGCGTGCCGCCCGACAGCATCAGGAACGCGAACGCGTTGCGGGCGGCCTTGCGCTGGTCGGCCGCGACACCGCCGGAGTCCCAGGAGATGTTGTCGTCGCTGCCGCCGTCGGACGGCCCGTACGGCCAGGCCTGCCCGTTGTTCTTGGCGTTGCAGGAGTAGAGGTCCTTCTGGGTGAACCCGTCGTGGGCCACCATGAAGTTGACCGAGTGCCACGGGCGGCGCCCGTCGTCGCCGTAGAGGTCCGACGAGCCCGCGAAGCGGGTGGCCAGGTCGCTCGGGGTGACCGCGTCCACGCCCAGCTTGTTCTGGTCGCGGCGCAGCGTGTCGCGGTAGATGCCGTTCCACTCCGACCACGCCGCCGGGAAGTTGCCCACCTGGTACGTGCCCGGCCCGATGGCCCACGGCTCGGCGATCCAGTCCACGCCCGTGCCGCCGGCCGCCGGTCGGGCCGGCATCTCGGCGGTGAGCCGGTTCAGCGCGGTGTTCGCGTCGGTGCGGCTGTAGCTGAAGCAGCCGTGCTGGCAGGTGTTGCCCAGCACCGAGGCGAGGTCGAACCGGTAGCCGTCCACGCCGAGCGTGTTCTTCCAGTACGCGACCGAGTCCACGATCAGGTTCTGGGCGGCGGGGTTGCGGGTGTTGAAGTCGTGCCCGAGGCCGGTGTGGTCCAGCGAGCCCTGCATGTCGGAGGTCAGCGAGTAGTAGGCCGGGTTGTCCAGCCCTCGCCAGGAGAAGATGTGGTACGTGTTCTTGTCGCCGATCGCGCCGCCCTCGGCGGTGTGGTTGTAGACGACGTCGACCAGCACCTTGATCCCGGCGTCGTGGAACGCCTTCACCATCGCCTTGAACTCGCGCGTCGGCCCGCCGGGGGACTTGTCGTAGGAGTAGCGCCGGTCCGGGGCGAAGTAGTTCAGGGTCATGTAGCCCCAGTAGTTGTCCCCGGTGGTGCTGCTCGGGGTGGTGTCGTTGGCGTCGTTCTGCGTCTCCTGCAGCGGCAGGAACTCGACCGCGGTCACGCCGAGCGAGGCCAGGTAGGCGGCCTTCTGCCCGGCCGCCTTGTAGGTGCCGCGCTCGGCCGCCGCGATGCTCGGGTCGCTCTTGGTGAGGCCGCGCAGGTGCACCTCGTACACGATGTCGTCCTTGAAGGCCCGGGTGGGCTTCGTGCCGAAGCTGGTGGCGTCGGCGGCCAGCACGATGCCCTTGGGCGCGATCGTGCCGGTGTCGACGGCGCGCTTGGCCGGGCCGGAGGAGTAGTCGGAGGCCACGCCGTCGGGCAGGGCCGTGTCGTGGCTCATCTCCCGGGCGTACGGGTCCAGCAGCAGCTTGTTCGGGTTGAACCGGTTGCCGGAGGCGTCCACGTCGGAGACGAACCCGGCCGTCGAGCCCTTGGTCCAGCTCGCGCTGTACGGCCAGTTCGGACCCCAGGCCCGGTAGCCGTAGTAGACGGTGCCGGTGACGCCCGCCGCCTGCAGCGTGGAGACGGCGACGGTGACCGACCAGACGTCGCCGGTGCCCTTGGTCAGCAGGTAGGACGCCTTCTCCGGGGCGCCGGTGGGCGCGGCGTAGACGTACACGGCGATGCGGCTGGCTCGCGACGAGTAGACCCGGAAGTTGATGTTGCTGCCGGAGTAGCGGCCGCCCAGCGTCTGGGTGTCGATGCCGGCGTGGGCGGGAACGGTGGGGGAGACGACGGCGAGTCCTGCGGCCACCAGCACGGCGGCGAGCACGGACCTCCAGAGGCGATGCATGGCGGTTCCTTCCCGTAACGGGCGTTTGGGGGAGGCGGTGCGTTGCAAGACCTTGCAAAGGTTGACTTAGGTTACGTGCAAGTTTCAGTGGCGTAAAGGGTCGTTAAGGAGGCGGTCGCGCCCGCGGCGCAGGAGGATGGAGAGGTGGACGTGACGTCCGGAGACAACGGCACAGCGGCAGAGGTCGTCATCCCCGTGACCGGGGCCGCGCTCGCAGCACACATCGCGGTTCCCCCGCAGGCGACCGGCATCGTGGTGTTCGTGCACGGCAGCGGCAGCAGCAGGCACAGCCCGCGCAACCAGTACGTCGCGCGCTTCCTGCGCGACGAGCGCCTCGGCACGCTCCTGTTCGACCTGCTCAACGAGGCCGAGGAGGGCGACCGCGGCAACGTCTTCGACATCGGACTGCTGGCCGGCCGCCTCACCGAGGTGCTGGCCTGGCTGCGCACCCAGGCGGCGGCCCGGGACCTGCCGGTCGGCCTGTTCGGGGCCAGCACCGGCGCGGCCGCCGCGCTGTGGGCCGCGGCCGACACCGGCGCCGATGTCGCGGCCGTGGTCTCCCGGGGCGGTCGCCCCGACCTGGCCGACGGCCGGCTCGCGGCGGTACGCGCGCCGACCCTGCTCATCGTCGGCGGCCTCGACCACACCGTGCTGGAGCTGAACCGGCAGGCCGCCGCGCAGCTCACCTGCGAGCACGCCGTCGAGATCGTGCCCGGCGCGACCCACCTGTTCCAGGAGCCCGGCACCCTGCAGCAGGCCGCCGTCCTGGCGCGCGACTGGCTGGTGCGCCACGTCCGCCCCGGCGGCGGACCGTCGGCCCAGCGCTAGACGCGCCGCGCCGGGAGCGCGGGGGCGGTGCGACGTACAGTGGCGCCCATGTGCACGGTCGCCGTCAGCTTCGACCCCTCGTCCGAGATCCCACTGCTGGCCCTGGCCGTACGCGACGAGCTGCTGGTGCGGCCGTGGGAGGCGCCGGCCGCGCACTGGCCGCGCCACCCGGGGCTGCTCGGCGGGATCGACCTGGTCGCGGGCGGCACCTGGCTGGCCGTCGACCCGGCGGCCCGCCGCGCTGCTTTCGTGCTCAACGGCCGCGGGCGGCTCGCGCCCGAGCACGGGCGGCGCTCCCGCGGCGACCTGCCGCTGCCTGCCGCCGCCGGGCTGCCGATCCCGGACGACCTGGCCGCGTTCGACCCGTTCTACCTGATCACCGCGGGCCTGTCCGGGGCGGTGATGGTGAGCTGGGACGGCGCGACCCGCGCCGAGACCGCCCTGGCCGAGGGCCTCACGGTGGTGGTCAACAGCGGCGTGGACCCGGCCGAGCCCCGCGCGGCCCGCCTGCTGGACGCGCTGCGCGCCGCCGGGCGCCCCGACCCGGCGCACGGGTGGGGCACCTGGCTCGAGCTCGCCGCGGGCGAGGGCGTCGACCGGCAGGATCCGCGGGCGCTCATCCTGCGCCACACCTTCGGCGACGACCTGCGCTACGGCTCCAGCTCGGTCACCCTGCTCGCACTCGGCCCCGACCTCGTCCGGTATGACTTCGCCGCCGTGCCCGACGAGCCCGGCCCGGTCACCCTGACCAGGATCGTCTGAGGCGTCGTCGCTCGGCCTGCCCGACAGGCCCTGCCCGTTGACGCTCACGCAGGGGCGTCAGCCCGGCGCACCCGCCGAGCCCGTGACGCAGACCTGGGCGCCCGGTGCGGGTGTACAGCCCGGCAGCGCCGAGCTGCGTGCCTGTCAGCGCAGTGTGCCCAGGCAGGACCACTGCGCGCCGACGGGCTGGTAGCCCAGGCGCGCGTTGACCGCCAGCATCGGCGCGTTCGTCTCGTCGTTCGAGGTGTACGCCATGGTCGCGCCACGCTCGGCGGCCCGGTGCAGCGCAACCGCCTTGACCAGCCGGGCCAGGCCGCGGCCGCGGTGTCCGGGCAGCGTCGCGGTCATGTCCGACCACATCCGCTCGCCGTCCCGCTTGACCAGGGTGAACGCCACGATCTCGGAGCCGTCCCGCGCGGCGGTGCTCGCGTCGCGGTCCAGCCCCAGGTTGTCCCACACCTCGTAGCGCCAGGTGTCGAACGAGGTCGCGTCCTTCGGCACGTCGCCCGGCTCGTCGGCGCTGGCCGCGATGTCGGCCTCGTACACCGCGCGCACGTCCAGCGCGGACAGCGGCACGACGGTGACCCCGGGCGGGGCGGCCGGCGCCGGCGGGGCGAGCCGCGTGTCCAGTGCCGAGTAGCGGACCTCGCGGCTCGGCTCGAACCCGTGCGTCCGAGCGAAATCCAGCGAGCCGGTCTGCGCCCAGGTCCGCACCCGGTGCACGCCCAGGCCGGTCAGGTGCTCGCGGGCCGCGTCGAACAGCGCGCTCCCGATGCCGCGTCCGCGCCGGTCGGGGTGCACGTGCAGCAGCGAGATCTCGCCGAAGTCCGCCTCCGACGTGGTCGTGTTCCGGAACGCCGACGCCCAGCCCACGACCCGGCCCTCGTCCTCGGCGACGAACGCGGTCCAGCCCCCGTCCGGCGGCTCGGCGATCATCTGGCGCGTCGAGGCGACGCCGCGCACCAGGTACGGGTACACGGTGGCGCGCAGTGCGACCACCTCGGCGGCGTCGTCGGGTCGTGCGGTCCGCAGTAGCAAGCGGTTCTCCATCCATGTGGTGATCTTGTGCGATCCTGCCAGACCCCGGATCCGCAGTTCAACGCGATATCGCCGCGGCGTACGCGGCAGGGGACACCCCGATCGCCGCGGTGACCTCGCGCACCAGGTGCGCCTGGTCGCTGTAGCCCAGCTCGGCGGCAACCTGTGCCCAGTCCACGTCCCCGGCGGCCCGCTCGATCGCCTCGTGCAGCCGGTAGCGCAGGATCACCCATTTGGGCCCGACGCCGACGTGCTCGGTGAACATCCGCTGCAGCGACCTGGTGGACAGCCCGGCGCCGTGTGCGAGGTCGTCGACCCGGCGTACGCCGCGGTCGTGGCGCACCCGGTCCACCAGCTCCATCGCGAGCCGCGCCGCCGCGTCGGGCTCCGGGCACAGGCCGAGCAGCAGCCCGTCGAGCACCGCGGCCGCCGCCCGATCACCGGCGTCCGGCTCCGCCGCGGCCTCGACCAGCGCATCGAGTGGTCCGATCGACGGGAGCACCCGGGCGAGCGGCACCCGGCGATCGGTCAGCGGCGCGGGCGAGGCACCGGAGAACGCGGGGAAGGCGCCCGGCCGGAACTGCACGCCGCGCACCCAGCCGCGGTCGGCCAGCTTGATCGAGAACAGGCTCCGGCTCACCCCGGACACCTCGGCCGTCACCGCCTCGTCGGCCGTCGCGCGCATGACCACGAGGTTCACCGACGGATGGCCGACGACGTGCTGCTCGTACGGCTCGTCGAGGTCCCAGTCGATGAACCAGTAGTGCTCCACCAGGCCCGCGAGCGCGGCCGTAGGCGCGACCCGCCGGAACCGGACCCGGCGCAGCAGCTCGGCCGGGTCGACGATGCCCCGGGTGTCGCGGCGCGGCTGTCGCATTTCTTCAAGACCCCCTGGCTGCCCGCTGGTTAGCGTCCGGGTATGACGACCGTCTCGAACCTACTGCGCGCCTCCGCCGACCGGGCGGTGCCGGTGCTCGCCGCGATCCGCGACGACGAGCTGGACGCGCCGACCCCGTGCGCGGACTACCGCGTCGGCGACCTGGTCAACCACTTGTTCCAGGTCGTCGTCAACTTCCAGGGCATGGCCCGCCGGGAGACCGCCGACTGGTCGAGCACTCCCGACGTGCTCGGCACCGACTGGCGCGCCCGCTTCGCCGCCGAGACCGACGCGCTGGTGGCGGCATGGAAACCGGAGTCGGCGCTGGTGGGCGTCTCGGTCAACATGGCCCTGCCGCAGCTGACCGTCGGCCGCATGGCGCTGCTCGACCTGGTGCTGCACCCGTGGGACCTCGCCGCCGCCACCGGCCGGCCGTTCACTCCCGACCCGGCCTCGGTCACCGACCTGCACGTCCTGGTCGACGACCTGGGACCGATGCCGCGGCAGATGGGCGTGTTCGGCGAGGAGGTGCCGGTCCCTGCCGACGCCGACCCGTTCACCCGCCTGCTGGGCCGGGCGGGCCGCGATCCCCAGTGGACGCCGCACGCGACCGCGTGAGGCCGACGGGCCGGACACCGGCGGCCGCAGCCGTTAGCCTGCGGCGGTGCCGCTGACGTTCCCCTCGCACGCCGCGCTGCCCCTGCCGCTGAAGCTGTGGCGTCCCCGCTGGTTCGACGGCGTCGCCCTCGTCGTAGGGTCGGCCGCGCCCGATCTGGCGTACGCGCTGGACGGCTCGGGCCTGCCGGTGTTCCCGCTGTCGCACCAGTGGCCGGGCCTGGTCCTGTTCTGCGTGCCGGTGACGCTGGTGGGCGCGGCGCTGGCACGCCTGGCCGCGCCGGCGGTCGCCGCGCATCTGCCGTCCCGGCCCGTCGCGCTGGCCCTGCCCGACTACGGCGTGCTGGGCATGGCCCGGCCCGCGTTCGCCGTCAGCGCGCTGTCGGCACTGCTCGCCTCCGCCAGCCACCTGCTCTGGGACCGGCTGACCGAACCACTGCCGGTGCTCGACCTGGCTTCCAGCGCCGGGGGACTGCTCGCGGCGGTGGCGCTGGCGGTGCACGTCGGCCGGGCTCGCCTGCTGCGGGCCTGGCACGGCGAACCGCCGGACCGTCCGGTCCGGCCGTGGCTGTTCTGGTCCGTCGCCGCGCTGGTGACCGCCGCCGGAGCGGCCGTCGCGAGTCGCCTGCCCGGCGCGTTCCTGCCGCACACGACCGTCGCCCGGCTCCTGCTCGCGCTGGCCGCGGGCCTGCTCGCCGCCGCCGCAGTCATCCGGCTCGTCCAACCCCGGCCACGACCCTGAAAGAGGCGCGCCGGTGTGGGTCAGGCCACGCGGAGGTGTTCGCCGTCGATGACGACGACATCGCCGCGGTGCAGCTGGCGGCCGCGGCGCAGCTCCACCTCGCCGTTCACGGTCACCTCGCCGGCGGCGATGCGCAGCTTGGCCTCGCCGCCGGTCTCGATCACCGACGCCAGCTTGAGGAACTGGCCCAGGCGGATCATGTCGTCGCGGATCGGTACATCGGTCACGCCGCCATCATCCCCTAGATCGCGGCGAGGAGATCACGCAGCGCCCGGTGGTACGGCACGATCGTCGTGATATCGGCGTACTCGTCGGGGCCGTGTAGGCCCGCGCCGCCGATCCCGAAGATCACCGCGTCGATGCCGCGCTGGGAGTAGAAGCGCCCGTCCGCCGCGCCGTGCTTGCGCAGGAAGCCGCCCGGGAAGCCCTGCGCCCGCGCGGCCTGCTGCAGCGCCTTGACCTCGGGCCGCGCCCGGTCGGCGTGGTGCGGGGCGTCGGCGTGCTCGACCGCGACGGTGACGCCGGGGCCGCAGATGTCGCCCAGGTGCTCGGCGATCTGCGCCGCGCCGCGGCCGTCGAAGCCGGGCTCGCCGGGCGGGAACCGGATGTCCAGCCACGCCTCGGCCAGCGCCGGGACCTGGTTGAACGCGCTGTTGGGGGTGTCCACCCGGGCCAGGTTCACCGTCGTCGCCCACGCCTCGGCGGTGGGCAGGGGATACGCGGTGTGCAGGGCCCGTACCGCCTCCATGATCGTGAGCAGGGCGTTGTCGCCGTGCCACGGGTAGGCGCTGTGCGCGGCCCGCCCGGTCGCGGTCAGCCGCGCCTGCAGGATGCCCTTGGAGTCGGTGACGATCTCCAGCCCGCTCTGCTCGCCGATGACCACGAACTGCCCGGTGACACCCTGTTCGAGCTGGTGCAGGGTGCCGTTACGGCCGCCGATCTCCTCGTCGGTGACCAGCTGCAGCGCCAGCGGGTACGGCAGCAGCGGGGCGAGCTCGGCGAACACGTGCGCCATCACCAGCGCGGAGATCTTCATGTCCTGCGCGCCGCGCCCGTAGAGGCGGTCGCCCTCGCGGCGCGCCGTGAACTGCTCCGGTGGCGCGGGCACCACGTCGAGGTGCCCGTTGAGGATCACCCGGAACGGCGGGCGGGGCCCGTCCACCGGCCGGTACAGCAGCGCGCTGGGCTTGCCGTGCGAGGCGAACCGCTCGACGGTGAACCCGCCGCCGACCACGTCGAGCACCAGTTCGAGGGCCCGGTGCAGCTCGTCGGGGCGGTCGGCGGTCGACGGCACCGCGATCAGGTCGGCGGCGGTGTGCAGGAACGGTTCCAGCTCCATTCCGCAATCCTGCCGCCTGTCACACCCGGCCGCTAGCATCGGCGGCGATGGACGCTCTGCAGCTCGCCTCGTGGCGCATGCACAACCTCGGCCTGCGCGGCCCCGGCGACGGCACCCCGGCCGGGGTGGTCGGGCGGCTGGGAGCGGTGCAGTCGCAGGACTACGGCCCCGCCACCTGGTCGGTCGGCGAGCGCATCGCCGGGGCGCGGGAGGACGCGGTGCACGGCGCGTTCGCCGCGGGCGCGGTGCTGCGCACCCACGTGCTGCGCCCGACCTGGCACTTCGTCGCGCCGGAGGACATCGGCTGGCTGCTGGCGGTGACCGGGCCGCGGGTGCACCAGCTCAACGCGTACTACTACCGCCAGCTCGGCCTCGACGAGGACCTGCGGGCGCGCTGCGACGCGATGCTGGTCGAGCTGCTGCGCGGCAGGCAGCTCACCCGCAAGGAGCTGACCGCCGAGTTCGAGGCGGCGGGCATCGGCACGGCGGGGTTCCGGATGGCGTACATCCTGATGAACGCCGAGCTCAACGGCCTGATCTGCAGCGGCGCGATGCGCGGCAAGCAGCACACGTACGCGTTGCTGGCCGAGCGGGCGCCGCAGGCGCGGGTGCTCGACGCCGACGCGGCGCTGGCCGAGCTGACCCTGCGCTACTTCACCAGCCACGGTCCGGCCACGGTCAAGGACTTCCGCTGGTGGTCCAGCCTCACCCAGGCCGAGATCCGCCGCGGGCTGGACCTGGTGCGCGGGAAGCTGGACAGCCTCGAGGCCGGCGGGCTGACCTACTGGTTCGCCGGCTCGCCACCGGACGCGGCCGAGCCGGACCCGCCGGTCGCGCACCTGCTCCAGGGGTATGACGAGTACATCGTGGGCTACTCCGAGAGCAAGCACCTGCTCAACGTGGCCGGGGTCGGCACCGGGCAGCGCTGGGATCGGCCCGTCTACAACGGCGTGCTCATCGTCGGCAGCCAGGTCGCCGGGCACTGGAAGCGCACCGTCGGCCGCCGCGCGGTCACCATC